>DASXNC010000476.1:0-11487 GCA_036495325.1 Steroidobacteraceae bacterium | reverse complement strand
CGCATGCGGTGTGATCAGGCCCACGAAACCGATCGTGCCCGCGCTCACCACGGCCGCAGCCGTGAGAGCCGCCGCGGCAACATAGATGATCAGCCGCCAAACCTCGAGGTCGAGTCCGACACTGCGCGCGCGCAGCTCGCCCGCCGCGAGGACATTGAGAGGTCGGGCGAGGAGCACCGCGCCAGCGATCGCGATCGCCGCAGTACACGAGCTCTCGAGCGGCGAGCCGGCCCACTCGAGATCACCCGCGAGCCAGAAGATCATTCCGCGCAGCTGCGAGGCGTCGGCGAGCGCAAGGAGTACGGTCACCAAAGCACCGCAGGCGCTTGCCATCGCGACTCCGACGAGCAGCAGCCGGGCCGTCCCGCCTCCGCGCCCGAGCACATAGACGGCGAGGATGGCGCCGAATGCGCCCGCAACTGCGCCCGTCTGTACCAGGGCGAGCGCAGCGCCGAGTGCCATTGCGACGATCGCTCCGACGGCGGCCCCACCCGACACGCCGAGCACGTACGGATCGGCCAGCGCATTGCGGAACAGCGCCTGCATCAGCACTCCCGCGAGGGCGAGGAGACCACCCACGGCAAAGGCGGCTACAACGCGCGGCAGGCGCAGCTCGATGAGCACGCGGTGCGCGACCGGATCGGACTTGCCGGTGAGCGCGTGCAGCATCCGCTCCGGGCCGATTCCTGCACTGCCGATCGCGAGCGATAGGAGGAAAACCCCGCCGGCCACGGCGAGCAGCGCGGCCGCGAGCAGCCAGCGCCGGCTCGACGGGCGGAGCGCCGTCTTTGCTTGCGCGAACCTGTCGCTGTTCGGCTCCGCCGAAGAGAGCGCCCCGGCGAGTGCCGAGGATCTCGACTTGCTCACATCCATCTCGCCCGCCATGGAGCTAGGTTATCGCGCGCGCACCGAATCGTCGCCGGGTGCCGGAAGGCGGGCGCCGCCAAAGCCGCTCCGCCCGGCGCCCGGCGGCTCAGGGCCGTCCGATGGAACGCGAGAGGTTGTGGCAGACTGCATCGAGAATGAGCGATCTGATCGATTCCGACGGCTTTCGCGCAAATGTCGGCATCGTCCTGATGCGCGCCAGCGGCGAGGTATTCCTGGGGCGGCGCACCGGGGGGCGGGGATGGCAGTTTCCGCAAGGCGGCATGCGCGAGGGGGAGAGCTTCGAACAGGCGCTCTACCGGGAGCTGCACGAGGAGATCGGCCTCACGAGCGCGGATGTGAAGGTGCTGGCGCGCACCGAGCGGTGGCTCCGCTATCGGCTGCCGTCCCGATACGTCCGCCGCAACCGCCATCCCGTGTGCATCGGCCAGAAGCAGTGCTGGTTCCTGCTCGGGCTGGAGCGGGAGAACGCGAGCTTCGCGTTCGATTCGACCTCCGAGCCGGAGTTCGACGAGTGGCGCTGGACGAGTTACTGGGAACCGGTGCGCGAGGTCATCTATTTCAAACGCGCGGTGTACGTGAAGGCGCTCGAGGAGCTGGCGCCCTTTGCGTTCCCGCGCGGCGTGCCGGCCGCGCCGCCGTGGCTCGCGAGCTTCGCCGGATCGCCGGGAGGCTCGGGGGCCGGCCCCGCCCCGCTGGATTGATCTTCGCATGCGCGCAAACGCGATGACCGAGCTACCCGACCACGTCGTCGTCCGACGGGTCGGCCCTCTCAGGCGAGTGCTGCTCATCGCAGCCACCTCTTTCGCCGCGGTCACGGCGTTGTATCTCGTTTACGAGCGCGGGCGCTTCGACGCCGGGTACGATCGGACCGCTGTCGCTGCGCAACGCTCGGAGCTCGCCGCACGTATCGCCAAGCTCGAGAAGGCGAACGCCGCACTGAGCGCGCACGTGGCGGAGCTCGACACATTCAGGATCGGTCGCGCTCAGGAGCGTGCGGAGCTCGCGCGCAGCATCGGCGATTTGCAGTCGCAGGTATCGCGGCAGACGCAGCAGGTAGAGTTCTATCGAAGCGTGCTCTCCGCGAGCGCCGCCTCCCACGGTGAGGGGCTCGAGCTGCGGGAGGTGCGGATCACGCCAGGAGCGACTGCCGGGCACTTCGCGGTGCATCTGACGCTTCTCGAGCGGACACGGCCGGAGGCCGACACGAGGGGCACGCTTGCGCTCAGCGTGCAAGGCACCTCGGCGGGCAAGGCGGCGACCCTCGATGAGGCGGCTCTGACGGACGGAAAGACGCGCGAGCAGCCATTCAGCTTCCGGTATTTCCAGACTGTCGAACGAGAGATCACGCTTCCTCCGGGCTTCCATCCCGACCGCCTGACGATCGAGGCGCAGCCGCACACGCGAAGCGGTGCGCACGCCGCCGCTGTGACCGATCACGGCGATCCCGAGGGGCCGCTCGTGCAATCCTTCCCCTGGCGGGTGGATGGGCCGTAGCGTCCGCCGCAACCCACACGGAGCTCTTGCATGTTTGGCCGCGATTCAATGCGACCTGCCGCCGTAGACATCCTGATCGGCAAGACCGCCCGCATTCGCGGCGATATCGACTTCGCCGGCGGACTGCACCTCGACGGGCGCGTCGCCGGGCACGTGCGCGCCGACCTCGATTCGGCCTCCACGCTTTCCGTGAGTGAAACGGGATGGATCGAGGGCTCCGCGCAGGCCGCAAACGTGATCTTGAACGGCACAGTACGCGGCGACATTCTCGCGAGTGGGCACGTCGCCCTCGGTCCTCGCGCCAAGGTGCACGGCGACGTCTATTACGGGGTAATCGAAACGGCGCTCGGCGCGGAGATTCTTGGCCGGCTCGTACCGATGGCGGAGCGCCGCAGCGCCGCGCAGGGCGCGGGCAAAGCCGGCGCTGCCGCTGACGAGCGCGCCGTGGCGGGCAAAGTTGCCGCCACGATAGGCGACGTTGCGGCCCCGGTGGGCGCAGTTGCCGCCGCTGTAGGCGAAGTCGCGGCCGCAGCAGGCGAAATCGCCGCCGCAGCAGGCGAAGTTGTCGCCACACACCCATCTGGTCCGATCGGGCTGGTCGAGCCAGCCGGGCCGGCGCGAACGGCTTGACGCGATGACTTTGACCTACCGGGCACCCGCCCATACACTCAATCTCATGGACGCGAAACTAGAGCCCTCCCCCGGTGAGACGGACGCTTTGCCGCCGCCGCTCGTATTCACTGATGCTGCGGCGCGGAAGGTCGCGGATCTCATCAACGGTGAGGGCAACCCGCGGCTGATGCTGCGCGTGTTCGTGCAGGGAGGCGGCTGCTCGGGCCTGCAGTACGGGTTCGAGTTCGACGAGGCCGAACAGGAGGGGGACACCTGTATCGTCAATCAGGGCGTGAAGCTTCTCGTCGACCCGATGAGCGTGCAGTACCTCATGGGGGCCGAGATCGATTATCGCGAGGGACTCGAAGGAGCCCAGTTCGTCATTCGCAATCCGAATGCGACGACGACCTGCGGCTGCGGTTCCTCGTTCGCCGCCTGACCGTCCGCCCTGCCGAGCGTGCCCCTGGTGAGCCCGGCAGTCGAGGCCCGAGCTGCTCCTGAGGTTTCCGAGGCCGCCGCCGTCCGGCCCGTCCCCGACATACTCGCGGCCGTCGATCTCGGATCGAATAGTTTCCATATGGTGGTCGCGCGCTACTCGCACGGCCAGCTCGTCATCATCGACCGGCTGCGCGAGATGGTGCGTCTGGCCTCCGGCGTGGAAGAGAACGGCAGGCTCGACAAGGACGTCGCCGCGCGCTCGCTTGCCTGCCTCGAGCGCTTTGGACAGCGGCTGCGGGCCATGCACGCCAACAGCGTTCGCGTCGTCGGCACTAATGCGCTGCGGCTGGCGCGGCGCAAGCAGGCCTTCCTCGAGCGCGCCCGCGAGGCGCTCGGTCATCCGATCGAGATCATCAGCGGCCGCGAGGAAGCACGCCTCATCTACTCGGGGGTCGCGCACACCATGCCGAGCGAGCCCGGTCGTCGCCTCGTCCTCGACATCGGCGGCGGCAGCACGGAGCTCATTATCGGCGAGGGGCTGTCACCGCTCGAGCTCGAGAGCCTGCAGATGGGCTGCGTGAGCTCGAGCGAGCGTTACTTTCGCGACGGCAAGGTCTCCGCGAAGCGCATTGCCCGCGCCCGGCTTGCAGCGCGTCTCGAGCTCGAGCCGGTGCAGGCCGCCTTCCGCTCGCGCGGTTGGGAGCAGACTGCGGGCAGCTCGGGGACCATCCGCGCAATCGGCGACGCGCTGCGGGAGATGGATCCGCAGGCCACCGCCATCACGCCAGCCGGAATCGAGCGGCTGCTCGCACGCCTCGCCGAGGCGGGGAGCGTTCGGGAGCTGAAGCTGTCCTCGATCACAGAGGAGCGTCGGCCTGTCTTCCCGGGTGGCATCGCCATTCTCGCGGAGATTCTCGAGGGGCTCGACATCCGCGAGCTGCGCGTCGCCGACGGTGCGATGCGCGACGGACTGCTCTACGACATGGTCGGCCGCTTCACGGACGAAGACGCGCGCGAGCGCACGGTACGCGCCATGCAGCGCCGCTACCACGTCGATCTCGCGCAGGCCGAGCGCATCGAGGCGACCGTTCTCGAATTCCTGCGGCGGACGCGGGCGGCGTGGCGGCTCGAGGCCCCGCTCGCCGATCTCGCACTCAAATGGGCTGCGCGGCTGCATGAGATCGGGCTCGACGTCTCGCACAGCGGGTATCACCGCCACGGCGCGTACCTGCTGGAGAACGCCGACATGCCGGGCTTTCCGCGCGAGGAGCAGCAGCTGCTCGCACGGCTGGTCGGCGGCCATCGCAGAAAACTCACGCTCGAAGGACTCGACGAGCTGATCCCGCCGTGGGATCGCCAGGCGGTGCACCTCATACTATTGCTTCGGCTTGCGGTGCTGCTGCATCGGGGGCGCAGCCCCGCGGCGTTCCCGCCGATTGAGCTCGCCGCGAAACCGCGGTCGCTGGAGCTCGCGTTCCCGGCCCGCTGGCTCAAAGATCATCCGCTCACGAGCGCGGACCTTCAGCAGGAAATCGATTATTTGAAACCGCACGGCTTCAGGCTGAGAGTCTTCAGCCGTCGCGACTAAGCCTTCCGCGGGCATAGCGGTTGCTCGAGAGGCCGAACTCGAGGTGAGGCCATGGAACGGAGCGGAATTCACTGGGTGTTCATCGTATTTGCGGCTCTCGCGGCGGCGCCGGTCGCTGCGCAGACCTCCACTAGCACGAGCACGAGCACGAGCACGGGCACAGGCCTGAGCTCGGCGCCGACTGCCGCGACTACGTCAGTTACTACCCTGCCAGGCGCGCCCGCCGCCGGGGCCGTGCTCGGCGGTTACAAGACGCCGAGCACTGGGACTTCGACGACAGCTTCTGGCTTGACGTTATCGTCGAGTACCTCCTCCGGAACGACGCCTTTTGCTCCGCCGGACGCTTCTTCGCTGCTCGGTTCGAGCACGACGGGGGCGAGCTCGTTTGGGTCGACGAGCACATTCGGGACCAGCCCATTCGGATCGACGAATCTATTCGGATCGACGAGCGCATTCGGGTCGACGAGCACATTCGGAACGAGCCCATTCGGGTCGACGAGCACTTTCGGGTCTATCAATACATTCGGGTCGACCACGCTCGGAGGCCCGACGCTCGGAACTTCACCCTTGGGGGCGATGGGGCCAGGCACCTCGAGCGTGGGCACCGTCAATCCACAGACGGGTATCGCAAGCGTTCAAATGGAAGCGGTGCACGCACCGTCGGCCGCTACATCGACCCCCAGTGCAGGCGCAGCAAGCGCGGGCGGGCGGAACGTGGCAGCGCCCGCGGGCTCGTCCGGATCTCAAGCCTCGCCCGTGTCGGCAGGATCGCGCGGGTCATCTGCAGCGTCCACTGCGACGGTCGCTCGTGGGGACACCCGGGGGAGCTCGTCCGCCGAGAACTGCGACCCGTACGACGTGCTCGCGTACGTCCTCTGCCGGTGATTGGTCAGAGACTGTAGCCGACCCCGGCGGCATAGCTCGAGACGAGCTTCTCCTGCGCGTTGACAGGAGTCTCGCCCGCCGGCTCGGCCCGCCGATAGAGGCCGTCGGAGGCGAGCGGCCACGCCTGCGTGTTATCCGAGAAATAGACGTCGAGGTCCTGGAGGATGCGCTCGCGGAGCTGAGGCGGTTCGATCGGGAAGGCGACCTCCACCCGGCGAAAGAAATTGCGCTCCATCCAGTCGGCGCTCGCACAGTAGAGCTCGGGGTCGCCCGCGTTCTCGAAGTAGAAGACACGCGAGTGCTCGAGGAAACGGCCGACGATCGAGCGGACGCTGATGTGTTCTGAAACGCCGGGCAGTCCCGGCCGCAGCGCGCAGATGCCGCGCACGATGAGATCGATCGTGACTCCCGCCTGCGAGGCGCGGTAGAGGGCCTCGATCGACTGCGGATCGACGAGGGAGTTCATCTTGGCGATGATCCGCGCCGGCGTGCCGGCGCGCGCATGCTCGGCCTCGCGCTCGATCTTGCCGAGCATCGCGCCGTGCAATCCGAAGGGCGACTGCAACAGGCGTTTCAAGCTCGGCGTCTGGGTGAGACTCGTGAGCTGCAGGAAGATCTCGTGCACGTCCTCGCCGATCTCCTTGCCGCACGTGAGCAGGCCGTAGTCCGTGTACATGCGCGCGGTGCGCGGGTGATAGTTGCCGGTCCCGAGATGGCAGTAGCGGCGGATGCCCTCCGCCTCGCGGCGCACGATGAGTATGAGCTTCGCGTGCGTCTTGAATCCGACGACGCCGTACATGACGTGGGCGCCCGCCTCCTGAAGTCGGTTCGCGAGCTCGATGTTCGCCTCCTCGTCGAAGCGCGCCCGCAGCTCGATGACGACCGTCACATCCTTGCCGGCGTTTGCCGCGGCGACCAGTGCGTCGACGAGCGGGGAGTCCGCTCCGGTGCGATACAGCGTCTGCTTGATCGCGAGCACGTTCGCGTCGGCTGCGGCGTGGCGCACGAAATCCATCACGGGAGCGAAGCTTTGATAGGGGTGATGCAGCAGCAGATCGCCCTGGCGGATCGCCGCGAAGAGGTCCGTGCCGCTGCCTGCGAGGGGCCGCGGCAGTCCGGGCGTGAAGGGCGCGTATTTGAGATCGGGTCGCTGAACGAGGTCGTAGATCGCCGAGAGCCGGTTGAGATTGACGGGTCCCGGAACACGGTAAAGGTCCTCCTGCGCGAGCGCGAACTGCCGCAGCAGGAACGCAACCACGTCGTCCGGGCAGTCGAGCGAGGTCTCAAGGCGCACCGCCTCACCGTAGCGCCGGTGCGCGAGCTCGCCCTCGAGTGCGCGGCGCAGATCGTCGATCTCCTCCTCGTCGACGAACAGATCGCTGTTGCGCGTCACTCTGAACTGGTAGCAGCCGACGACCTCGATCCCCGGGAACAGCTTCGGGACGAACGTCTGAACGATCGATGTGAGCAGCACGATCGAGCGCTGGCCGTTTTCCTGGGGGACGAGCACGACGCGCGGGAGCGAGCGAGGCGCCTGCACGATTGCGAGCTCGCTGTCGCGCCCGAACGCGTCCTTGCCTTCGAGACGCACGATGAAGTTGAGGCTCTTGTTCTGGATGCGCGGGAACGGGCGCGCCGGATCGAGCCCGAGAGGGGAGAGAACCGGCTCCACCTCGAGCTCGAAGTACTGCTCGAGCCAGCGCCGCGTCTCCTCCGACCAGTCCTGGCGCCCGACCAGATCGATTTCGGCATCGCGGAGCTTCGGCAGCAGCACCTGGTCGAGACAGCGGTACTGCTCCGCGACGAGCTGCGAGGCGCGGGAATGAATCGCGGCGAGCTGCTCGGGAATGGTGAGTGCATCGGGAGCGAGCTGGGCGGAGCCGAGCTCCTCGAGGTGCTTGAGTCCGGCCACGCGGATCTCGAAGAACTCATCGAGATTGCTCGAGGAAATGCAGAGGAACTTCAGCCGCTCGAGCAGCGGTATCGAGTCTTCGAATGCGAGCGCAAGCACTCGCTGGTTGAACTCGAGAAACGAGAGCTCGCGGTTGATGTAGAGGCCGGGGGCTTTGAGGTCGGGGACGTCCACGTTTCAGTTTGCTCGCGCTCGCGCGGGTTCGCGTTGAGGTTATACCGGGAGCCTCGCGGCCGCCAGGTTCGAGGTCAGCGCGATACGAGCGCCGCGCCCTCGGGGGGATAGAGCGAGCCGAGCAGCGGGCCGGTCTTCGCGAGAAAGTCCCCGCGCAGCGTGCCGTCGATCGGAACGGCATCGGGCAGGCTCACCGTCTGGGGGTTCTTGTAGACGCCGTCCACCCGGAACTCGTAGTGCAAATGCGGGCCGGTCGCGAGCCCCGTCATTCCGACGTAGGCGATGACGTTGCCCTGCGAGACGCGCTCGCCGATGCGCAGGCCGTGCGCGAAGCGGGAGAGATGGCCGTAGACGGTCGTGATGCCGTGCGCGTGATCGAGCACGACGACGTTGCCATAACCGCCCTTGCGGCCGGCGAAGATTACGCGCCCATCTCCGGCCGCCCACACGGGCGTCCCGGTCGGCGCGGCGAAGTCGATGCCCTTGTGCGCTCGAATGAGATTCAGAATGGGGTGCCGGCGGTGCAGGCTGAACGGGGAGCTGACGCGGGTGAACTTCAACGGCGCTCGCAGGAAGGCCTTGCGCTGGCTCCGGCCGTCCGGTGTGTAGTAGCCCGCGTGTCCGTCCGGGGAGACGTAGCGGACGGCGACGTATTCGTGCCCGTCGTTGACGAAACGCGCCGCGAGAATCGGACCGTCCTCGGCGTATTTTCCGTGGTCGTAAACCTCGTCATAGGTGACGGTGAACGTATCCCCGGGCTGGATATCGTTCACGAAATCGATATCCCACGCGAAGATGTCCGCGAGCGCGAGCGTCGTCGAGTCGTGCCCTCCCGCCGCGGCCATCGCCCCGAAGAGCGAGCTGTCGATCTTGGCGGAGAGAGAGCGCGTGCGGGTCTCGAGCGGAATCGCAATCAGGTGCGCCTCGAATCCGGAGGCGCTGCGCGTCACCTCGAGACTTTGCGCGAGGCTCAGCCGGCACGTGAGCTCGAGCAGCTTCTCACCCTCACGCACGAGCGTCAGCGTTTCCCCGCGACGCAGTCGGTCGAGATCGTTTCTCAGCCCCGGAAGGCTGCGAATTGCGGCAAGGTCGGCGAGGCTCAGGTCCTCGCGATGGAAAATCGCCTCGAGCGTGTCGTTGCGGCCGACGGTGACCTCGAGCGTCTGCCGCACGGGAGCCGCCGGGTGCGCGGAAAGCTCCGCGGCTGCCGGCGCGTTTGCAGGAGTGGCCAGTCGCGCCGCGCCGGGCAGCTGCAGGGAAGATGAGCTCGCGGCGGCGCGTACTTGCGGCTTTGCCGCGGGCGCGTGCGGCAGAGACACGGAGGGATGAGAGATAAACCGTGGGATCTGCGTGCACGCCCACGCGGCCGCCACGACGACGCCTGCTTGCAGCCAGCGCACCGGGGATCGCGCGAAGGCCAGGACCGTCGTCTTCGCGGCGATAGGCATGGTGGAACCGTACTTGAGCGTATGCGGGGTGGTCAACCCGCGCCGGTCGGGGTGTGATGCGGCCCGCACGCAGGCCCGGTAAAGTGCGCCGGTCATGAATGAGCATTCCAATGATTCCGAGGGCGCCCACGAGGACAGTGCCGAGGCGCTAGATGAAAGGCTCACCGCGTCCCAGCGGGCGGCCCTCGCCGAGCTCGAGCGCGGCGCGCAGGAGGTGCTGACACGCCGAGATCTGTTGCGCAAGCTCGCGCGCGGCAAACCGCTGCGCGTGAAGGCAGGCTTCGATCCCACCGCGCCCGATCTGCATCTCGGCCACACCGTCCTGCTCAACAAAATGCGGCAGTTTCAGCAGCTCGGGCACGAGGTGACCTTCCTCATCGGCGACTTCACCGGCCTCATCGGCGACCCCACGGGCCGCAATGCGACCCGGCCGCCGCTCACGCGCGCTCAAATCGAGGAGAACGCGCGAACGTATGAGCAGCAGGTATTCAAGATTCTCGACTCCACGCGCACGCGGGTGGACTTCAATTCCCGGTGGCTCGCCGCGATGCCGGCGCTCGAGTTCGTAAAGATCGCCGGGCATTACACGGTCGCGCGCATGCTCGAACGGGAGGACTTCGCAAAGCGCTACGAGGAGGGCCGGCCGATCGCCGTACACGAGTTCCTGTATCCCCTCGCTCAGGGCTACGACTCCGTCGCGCTCCACGCGGATGTCGAGCTCGGTGGCACGGACCAGAAGTTCAATCTGCTGGTCGGCCGTCAGCTGCAGGAGGCCTACGGCCAGGAGGCGCAGGTCGTGATGACCGTGCCGCTGCTCGAAGGCACGGACGGCATCGATAAGATGTCGAAATCCCGCGGCAACTACGTCGGCATCTCAGAATCTCCCGACGCAATGCTCGGCAAGATCATGTCGATCTCGGATGAGCTCATGTGGCGCTGGTACGAGCTCCTGTCCTTCCGGCCGCTCGCCGAGATCGCGGCGCTCAAACGCGAGACCGAGGGCGGCCGCAATCCGCGGGACGTGAAGCTCGAGCTCGCCCGGGAGATCGTCGCCCGCTTCCACGATGCCGCGGCGGCCGAGCGTGCGGAGCGCGATTTCATGGCTCGCGTGAGCGAGCGGGCCGTCCCCTCCGATCTCCAGCCGACGACGGTGTTCGTCGAGCCGGCAGGGCTCAAGCTCGCGAATATCCTGAAGGCCGCAGGGCTCGTCGCGAGCACCTCCGAGGCGTACCGCAAGATAGACGAGGGCGCCGTGCGGATCGATGGCGTGCGCGTGACCGACCGGGCGCTCACGCTCGGTGCGGGCGCCGATCACGTTTTTCAGGTGGGGACGCGGCGGTTCGCGCGATTGAGGCTCGAGCGGAAAACCTGACGTCGGGAAAAGCCGCGCCGCGCGGCGGGCTGCGCCGGCTAGGCTCAGCTCAGCGGCAGACGAGCTCCCCGTCGGCGAAAGTGCACTCGTCGGGTGGCCCGTACTGCTTCCAGTACTCCGGCAGCTTCAGCCGGGCGACGAGTGCTCCGAAGCGCGGGTCGCGGCGAAAGGCAGAGGAGTCAAGGTGTTGCGGCGCGGCGCGGCGTTCGACGCTCGGGCCCGGGCGCCGGCCTTCCGTCGGCGCCAGCGGCCGGGTGCTGCGAGGCTCGCGCAAGCGCTTGAAACCCGCGCTCGAAATCGCATATTTCGGGGGCGCGCCGCAGGGCTAAATCAGTGCGTTGACAACCTCGCGTCTGCGGCTATACTGCGCGCCCCTTCGACGGCAATGCCGCACCGCGGCAGCGCTTTCCAAGCGGTTGACGAAAATGTTACGGGGGCTATACTTCCGCCCCCTTCCCGATGGTGCGCAGCAACGCGCGGCATCCCTCCCGGTCCAAGCGTCCGGGATGCTCTTTAACAGTTCGGCAGGTAATTTGTGTGGGGACTCGCGTCAAGCCCAAGAGGCAGACCCGAGTGACCAAATGTCCAGCAGTAGTTGGGCCTTTGGATCCACTCAGTAACTTCTAGCTCAAAAGCTTAAAGTGAAGAGTTTGATCCTGGCTCAGATTGAACGCTG
>DASXNC010000475.1:0-2029 GCA_036495325.1 Steroidobacteraceae bacterium | reverse complement strand
CTTCAGGGAACCTTACGCGTGCTCCCCGCTGCGCGTCTCAATTTTACCTGGTCGGAGGCCTGCACGCTGGTGGGCGAGGATCCGGCGAGCGAGCCGCTGAGGCTCGCCTACGAGCATTCTCGCGGGTGGCCCGTCGCGCTGAAGCTGTTCGCGGTCGCGCGTGCACCACGCGCCGCACCGTTCCGTACGGCTCCCGAGCGGGCGATCGGACAAGACCTCGCGGATTATCTCGCCGAGCAAGTGATCGCGGACCTGCCGCCGGACTTGGAGCAGTTCCTGGTGAGGACGAGTCTGCCCGAGTACCTTTCGGCCGAACTCGCCCGTAAGCTGGCCGAGCGCCACGACAGCGAGCACGTGCTGCATCAGCTCGATCGCGAAGGCTTCTTCATCGCACAAGCGGAGGATCGTCCGGGTTGTTATCGCTATCACGGCTTCTTTCGCGATTATCTGCGGGCGCGCCTCGCGGGCCGCTCCGGCATCTATATCGCCGCCGAGCACCGGCGGGTTGCGGAGTGGTTTCTCGAGAATAAGCAGCTGGAGGAAGCGCTGAAGCATGCCCTGGCGGCGGGAGCGTGGGACCTCGCAATCAGGATTCTCGAGAACGAGGGCGGCTGGCGGATCGCGCTCAAGCACGGCGCGGATGTCCTGAGCGGCATCGAGACCATTCCCGCCGCAGCGATTCAAAGCTCGCTCCTGACGCGGCTCACGCTCGTGTATCTGCTGCTGCATCTGGGTCAGGCGGATCGCGCGCGCGAGTCATTCGAGGAGCTGAGATCGGAGTCGGGAGATTTTACCGCCTGGAGAGGAGAGCCGCTCGAGGCCAGTGTGCGCGCGGAATGCCACGCTCTCGAGGCCATCATCATCATCGATGAGGAGCGTCCCTTGCCGGTCGGTTTCGTTGAGCGCGTGAAGCAGGAAGCGAGCTCGGTGGGGACGCGCGGACGTTTCGTGCGGATTGTGGTCGACAGCGGCCTCGCATTGTATGCGAACTATGACGCCGGCAATTACCGCGAGTGCATTCGGCTGGCGGAGCAGGGTTTGCTCGCGCTCAAGGATATCCATGCGTATTTCGGACTCGGCTACCTGCATCTGTATCGCGGCATGAGCCAGTTCGCGCTCGGAAAATTGCATCTCGCCGAGACCGCATACCGCAACGCCCTGGACCTCGCGGCATCGCACTTCCCTCATGAGTCGCAGCGTATCGAGGCGCTCGCCTGCATTGCGGAGTGCCGGTACTTCGCCGACGATCTTCCCGGGGCGCGGCGCAGTGTCGATGCGGCGCTCGCGAGCCTGCGGGAACAGGTGGCCGTCGACGGTCCGGTATTCCAGGTCACCTACCTTACGGCCGCGGCGGTGTACGCGCGCATCGCCGGCCTCGATGCAGCGCTTTCTCTACTGCTCGAGGGCCGGGCCGTGGCGCAGTATCTGCAGCGCGATCACCGCCTCGCGAATATCGACATTCGACGGGTGGAAGAGCTCACTCGTGCTGGGTATTGCGGCGACGCCAAGGAGATCATCGAGCAGGAAGGCTTCCGGCGCGCACTGCTGGGGCAGATCGGCGAACCGTCGTGCATACCCCTTCTCGCCATGAATGCCTCGCTCGCCGTGGCCCGCTTCGAGATCGCCACACAGCAACTGGAGCCCGCCCGGCGACGTCTCGAGGCGCTGCAGAGGAGAAGTGAAGCGTTTCAGAATGAGGTCTTGAAACTCAAATGCCTGACACTTCTGGTGGGCTGTGAGTTCGCTACCGGAGACCAGGACGCTTGCCGGCGGAGTCTGCGTCGCCTGACCTCGCGCATCATACCGCTCGGCCTGAAGCGCATTCTGGCGGACGAGGCCGCGTTGCTTCGGCCCGCATTCGATCATGCGCTCTCTGTCGGCGAGCGATCAGGCACGTCCGCCCATGTGAACGCACAGATTATCGCCCAAGACTGGCTAGGTCAGAGCGGCCGCGGAATCCTCGAGGAGGCGAGCCCGAGCGGACTCACGACGCAGCCGCTCGACCCACCGGGTGTCTTATCCCCGCGCC
>DASXNC010000474.1:0-5011 GCA_036495325.1 Steroidobacteraceae bacterium | reverse complement strand
CCGCATCGAGCGAGGCATTGCGTACCACGTGGGCTCGGCGGGACCGCTTTCGCGGACGGAGCTTCTCGCGATCGCCGCTCCGCTTTTCGATCGAATGACCGAGAACGTGCTGCTCGATCCGGCGGGCGCTGCCGTGCTGTTCGAGCACGAACAGCCGCGGCCGATGCGCAGCGTTGCGCTCGCGCCCGGCAGCGGCCGCAAGGCGCTCGAGGCCGCGAACGTCGAGCTCGGACTCGCACTCTCATCCGACGAGATCGACTATCTGCTCGAGGGCTTCTCCCGACTCGGTCGCGATCCCACGGACGCGGAGCTCATGATGTTCGCACAGGCGAACTCCGAGCATTGCCGCCACAAGATCTTCAATGCGCGCTGGATCATCGACGGTCGCGAGCAGGCGGAGTCGCTCTTTGAAATGATCCGGTACACGCACGCGCGCAATCCGCGAGGCGTCCTCTCCGCCTATCGCGACAACGCGGCGGTCATCGAGGGCGCAGCCGGTACGCGCTTCTTTCCCGACCCGCAGACCGGACTCTATCAAAGCGCGCGCGAGCCGATCGACATTCTGATGAAGGTCGAGACGCACAATCATCCGACCGCGATCTCGCCTTTCGCCGGCGCGGCGACCGGCTCGGGCGGGGAGATCCGCGACGAGGGCGCGACGGGTCGCGGCGGCAAGCCGAAGGCCGGTCTCACGGGATTCAGCGTCTCCAATCTCGAGATCCCCGGCTTCGTGCAGCCCTGGGAGCAGTCCCGCGGGCGGCCGGAACGTATCGCCTCCGCGCTCGAGATCATGCTCGAAGGGCCGATCGGCGCGGCCTCGTTCAACAACGAGTTCGGGCGGCCGAACGTCTGCGGATATTTCCGAACGTTCGAGAGCGCGACGGGCCCAGCGGGAGAGCCGCCGGGCCGAGTGCGCGGATATCACAAACCGATCATGATCGCCGGCGGCCTCGGGAGCATCCGCAGGCCGCACATCGAAAAGGCGCTCGCCGCGGCCGGCGCGAAGCTCGTAGTCCTCGGCGGGCCGGCGATGCTGATCGGGCTCGGCGGTGGAGCGGCCTCGTCGATGACGAGCGGTGCGAGCAGCGCGGACCTCGACTTCGCCTCCGTGCAGCGCGCCAACGCGGAAATCGAGCGGCGCGCGCAAGAAGTGATCGATGCCTGCTGGGCGCTGGGCGAGCGCAACCCCATTCTGCTGATTCACGACGTGGGCGCGGGCGGCCTCTCCAATGCCGTGCCGGAAGCGGTCGCGCCCGGCGGACGGGGCGCGCGGCTCGATCTGCGGGCGATCCCGACCGCCGAGCCGGGGCTCTCCCCGCTCGAGCTATGGTGCAACGAGGCGCAGGAGCGCTACGTCCTCACGGTCGCAGGGGAGGACCTTCCGCGCCTCGAGCAGATCGCCAAGCGCGAGCGATGCCCGCTCGCCGTGATCGGCACGCTCGATGAGAGCGGCGAGCTCGTCGTCGAGGACCCGCTCTTTCGGTCGCGCCCCATCGACATGCCGCTCGAAATGCTGCTCGGCAAGCCACCCCGGATGCTGCGTCATTGCAAGAGCATCGCAGCGCGCGCAGATGCCTCCAGCCTCGAGAGCTTGGAGCTCCGCGACGCAGCCTACCGCGTGCTGCGGTTCCCGGCCGTCGCCGACAAGACCTTTCTCATCACGATCGGCGATCGCACGGTCGGCGGACTCGTCTCCCGCGATCAGATGGTCGGCCCCTGGCAGGTGCCGCTGAGCGATGTCGCGGTGACGCTCGCGGATCACTTCGGCCACGAAGGGGAGGCGATGGCGATGGGGGAGCGCACGCCGGTAGCGAGCCTCGATGCGCCCGCTTCGGGCCGATTGGCGATTAGCGAGGCTGTCACGAACATTCTCGCGGCGGATGTGGCCTCGCTTTCCGATATCAGGCTGTCGGCGAACTGGATGGCGGCCTGCGGAGAGCCCGGTGAGGACGCCGCGCTCTATGCGACGGTCAGAGCTGTCGCGAAGGAGCTGTGTCCGGCGCTCGGCATCGCCATTCCCGTCGGGAAAGATTCCCTATCGATGAAGACGACCTGGAAGCAGGGCACGCAGGAGAGAACGGTCTTCGCGCCGGTGTCGCTCATCGTCTCGGCCTTCGCTCCGGTCGGGGACGTGCGCCGGACGCTGACGCCAGTCCTCCGCGCCGACTGCGGAGCGACCTCGCTGTGGCTGATCGATCTCGGCGGCGGACGCAATCGGCTCGGCGGCTCGGCGCTCGCCCAGGTGTTCGGAGAAACAGGCGGCGAGCCGGCGGACCTCGACGATCCGCGGCGGCTCGTCTCCTTCGCGCGCGCTCTCGCGGAGCTGAAGGCGGCCGGACTCGTGCTCGCCTACCACGACCGCTCCGACGGGGGGTTGTTCGCGGCCCTCGTCGAGATGGCGTTCGCGGGCCATTGCGGGATCGAGGCAGAGATGTCGCAGAGCGTGGGCCGACGTACATCGAGGGGCACGGCGCTCGCATTTCTGTTCAACGAAGAGCCGGGCGCGGTCGTACAGGTGCGCGATGCGGAAGCGTCGCGGCTGCGAGAGATTCTCGAGCGCCACGGGTTCGGAGCCCACATCTATCGAGTCGCCGCTCCGGCGGCGCCCACCTCCGAAATGCGGTTCCGCATCCGCGCCGGTGGCGAGCTGATTTTCGATGAGTCGTGGACCGAGCTGCGGCGCGCCTGGTCCGAAACGTCCTACCACATGCGCAGGCTCCGCGACGACCCGCAATGTGCAGAGGAGGAACTCGCAGCGCAAGTCTCCTCCGGGGACCCCGGACTCGCCGTCGCGCTCACCTACGATCCCCAAGAGGATGTCGCTGCGCCGTACATCGCGCGCGGAGTCCGACCCGCTCTCGCGATTTTGCGCGAGCAGGGCGTCAACAGCCACGTCGAGACCGCCGCGATGTTCGCTCACGCGGGCTTCGCGCCGGTCGACGTGCACATGACGGACCTGCTGCAAGGGCGCCGAAGCTTGGGCGAGTTCAAGGGACTCATCGCCTGCGGCGGGTTTTCCTACGGCGATGTGCTCGGCGCGGGCGAGGGCTGGGCGAAGTCGATTCTCTTTCACGAGCGCGCCCGCGATGAGTTCGCGGCGTTCTTCGCGCGGGCCGACAGCTTCGCGCTCGGCATCTGCAACGGCTGCCAGATGTTCGCGGCGCTCGCCAGGCTCATCCCCGGGACCGAGCACTGGCCGCGCTTCGTGCGCAACCGCGTGGAGCAGTTCGAGGCGCGCTTCACGCAGGTCGAGATCCTGCGCTCACCGTCTGTCCTGCTCGCGGACATGGCGGGCTCATTCCTCCCGATCGTGGTTTCCCACGGGGAGGGCAGGGCGGAATTCGCCAACGAGCGCGCAGCCCGTGCGTGCATCGAGGGCGGCCAGCTCGCGTTCCGGTACGTCGACCATCAGCGCCAGCCGGCCGCGACGTATCCCTTCAATCCGGGCGGCTCCCCCTTTGCGATCGCAGCGCTCTCGAGCGCGGACGGACGCGTGACGATCACCATGCCGCACCCCGAGCGCTCGACGCGCAACGTCCAGTGCTCGTGGCGGCCCGAGGGGGAGGGAGAGGGGGAGTGGAGCGGATGGATGCGGCTGTTTCGCAATGCGAGACGGTTCGTCGGTTAGCGTGACCAGCCTCCGTTTTTTGACAGAATCTGTTGCGACGGCTGGCGCGGCTTGAATACTCTTCGAGGCGATGCTCGGTGCGACCGCCTTTCGAATGATCCACGCGCAAGCGACCGCGGACCCCGGCGGCGATAGAGAACGGCTGATCGTCGTGCTCGGCATGCATCGAAGCGGCACGAGCGCGATCACTCGTGGCCTCAAAGCGCTGGGTGTCGAGCTCGGTGACAATCTGTACGCGCCCGATCCCGAAATCAATGCAAAGGGGTACTGGGAGGACGCGGACCTCGCCGGCCTCAACATCCGCCTGCTTCAAGCCCTCGATTCGGAGTGGCACGACACGCGGCCACTGCCATGCGACTTCGTCGACCGTTTGACCTCCGGCGGGTTTCTCCTGCAGGCGGTCGATCTTTTGCGGGCCAAGCTGCAATCGCACCGGGTATTTGGATTCAAGGATCCCCGCAATTCGCTGCTGCTGCCGTTCTGGAAGCGGGCGTTCGCCGAGCTCGACTCGCGGGTCGTGTACGTCCTCGCCGTCAGAAATCCCCTCAGCGTGATCGAATCGCTCGCACGTCGCGATCAGTTCGACTTCAAGAAGAGCGCACAGTTGTGGTTGCTGCACAGCGTGCACATGCTGGAGAACACGAGCTTCGAGAAGGAGCGCGTCGTCGTCGATTACGACATCCTGATGGAATCTCCAGGCGATGCTCTTCGACGAATCGGCCGTGCGCTGGCCCTCGATGTGATTCCTGGCGAGCTCGACGCGTATGAGCGTGAGTTTCTGGATCGGACCCTCCGGCATTCGGAGCACGATCCGGACCATCCGGCGCTCACCGGCTTCATGGGAACGATGCTGCCGGACCTCTACGCGGCGCTTCGCCAAACTGCCTGCGGAACCATCGCGATCGATAGCGAGGCGGTGCTCCGGCAACTGAGCCGAGCTCGGCGCGAGCTCGATTCGGCCGACGCCGCACTCGCGCTCGCCGGCTGATCGTCAGGCGATCAGATCGACCAGGATGTTCTTGCCATGCGCCCAAGCGGAGAGCATCTCCGCGAGGTGCACGATGTCGGCGCCCGGAATCTCCTGCAGCACTACGCCCGTCGACGAGTTCTTGATCTCTGCGATGGTGATTCCGGTCTCCGCATCCACGCGCAGCTGCACCACGCGGTTGGAGCTTGCGAGGCGCGCATTGAGACGGTCGACCGACTCCTGAAGGGTTTGAGCGGCCTGCGCCGGCGTGGGTCGAGACGGGGAGCCGTCGCCCGTGAAACCGCCTGCCGTGGCTCCCGCCGGAGACGGTGCCGGGCGCTGCGAAGGACGGACGGCCGGGATCGGCTGCGGCGCGTGGATCACATCGACGCGTGAGCCGGTAAAGCCCGACGACG
>DASXNC010000473.1:0-1617 GCA_036495325.1 Steroidobacteraceae bacterium | reverse complement strand
GAAGACGCCGCAAGAGGTGGCCTCGCGCCTCGCGTGGTGCCGCGAATGGGGCTGCACGCACGCCGCACTCGATACGATGGGCAAGAGCTTTGCGACGCCCGAAGCCCATCTGGAATTTCTGTCCGAGGTGCGGCTGCGCCTCGGCAATCTCTGAAACACTCTGGGAGAGAACCGAATGGCGACCATCAAGGTGCTGCAGAACGGGCCCTATCAGGTACAGGGAGACGATGTGACGGCGGTCGACTGGAACGGCGCAACGTATGCCGTCGCGAAGCGCCCGTTCTATCTCTGCCGCTGCGGCGGCTCGACGACCAAGCCGTTCTGCGACGGCACTCACTCGAAGACTGGATTCAAGGCTGCCGAGGCGGCGGTGCCGGGAAGCGCGGACCGCCCGGCGAAGAGCTGAGTCGCTCCGCCAGTCGGCTGAGCAGCTCAGAATCCTGAGGCGCTCAGTGGCTCCGCGGGGTGACCGCGAGCCCAAGATGCGCGGGCGGCGGAACGGCGACATACGTGACGCCGCCCTGCCCCGACTCACGGCCCGCAATCCATACATACCCCGCGCGCAGGAACCGGACGTCGTAGCTCACGGGCGTTCCCCGCGCGTTTGTGTGCCCGATGATCCGCGCCGCGCGGTCGGCATACACGAGCATCAGACCCTCGCGCGAGTCGAGATCGACCCATTCGGTCATGCCGATCGGGTCGATGCCGTTCGCTTGCAGCACCGCAGGTGCCAGCCTGGCGATGCGCACGTCCGCCGGTTCGATCTTCAAATAAGGCAGGCTGAACTCTGTGGGCTCGAGCGAGCGCACGAGGTCGCGCTCCGTCGCGCCGAGGTCGATGTCGATCTCGCCATTGGCGCGGACGGCCGCGTTGACGAAGTCGCCGGTTCCGGGAGCGCCATACAGATCGCCGGTCACGAAGGGGAACCACAGTCGGTAGGAGGCGCGGGGCGGCGCGGGACGCTCGCTCTTCAGGTCCTCCGTGAGGAAGACGAGTCGGGCGTGAACCTGCCATCCCGGGCGGTGCGCGAGACGGTCCTCGGATGGGCTGCAACCGCAGAGCGTCGCAATGACGAGCGCCGCGCAGAGGGCAAGCACGCGGGCAAGCGTCTCATCGGCTGCCGAGCCCGCGCGGGCCATCTTCAACATCATTCCGCCGCTCGCGCCGAGGCGGACTGCGGTGTCACCACGCGGCTTCGCGTAGATCGCGAGTGCACCCAGGCGAGCAGCGCCACCGATGCGAGGACCACCGGCAATCCCACGAGGAGGCTCGGCGAGAACGTCTCATCTCCCAGGGCCCATCCGACGACAAGGGCGACGGGCGGATTGACGTAGGCATAGGTCGAGGCGAGTGTCGGGGATACGCGCTCGACGAGGTAGCGGAACGCGGAGAACCCGATGAGCGAGCCGAACACGACCAGATAGCCCCACGCGCACCACACGCTCGCCGTGCGCGGCAGCTCCCACGGCTCGCGCAGTGCGAGACTCAGCACGAGTCCCATGATCCCGGCCGTGAACAGCTCCGCACCGAATCCCGTGGGCCCCTGCGGAACGGGCACGTGCTTCGACATCACGGTGCCGAACGACCAGCTCGTCACGCCGGTGAGGATGATGAGTG
>DASXNC010000472.1:0-5234 GCA_036495325.1 Steroidobacteraceae bacterium | reverse complement strand
CTCATCGCTCTCGGGTACGGCACGTTCACGCTGTGGCATGGCCGGCCTCTCTACTACGCGTTTTCCGTAGACCGCCTGGAGCTCGTTCAGGCCTCGGACATCGGTGCCAACGAGCGTGCTCTCGCTCGCAGGGAGAACCCGCGATTTGCGCCCGCGTGGTACGACCGACCGCGCTGGGTCTGGGCGCCGCTCCCCGATGACTCCAAGGAACAGCAAAAGATCGTTGTGTCCGCGATCACGGGCGGCGATGACGTGATCGACATGCCGCGCTATTTCAAGCCCTGGAACGGATGCGCGTCGCAGCTGCGCGAGCACCTCAGGAAATTCGACAAGTTGCCCTTTTCCCGGCGGCAGCATGCGGACCTGATTCGAAAGGCTGAGGCGCTCGCACTTCCGAGCGATGAGCCCGATGCGCTCTTGTTCACTGGTCGCGGACGCCCGCTCGTAGCTATTTTTGATACCCGCACCTTGCACGTTCGCGCCATTCTGGCGGCTGACTGAGGCATCTGCGGTCGCCGACGATCGCAAGCGAGTCCACGAGGCACCTGCATGCCATTGACCGCCGCCCTCTCGAGCTCCCCGCCCTTCTTCATCGCGATGTGCCTCATCCTCGGCCTGATCGTCGGGAGCTTCCTCAATGTCGTTATCCACCGCCTGCCGATCATGCTCGAGCGCGAGTGGCGCGAGCAGTGCGAGGAGCTTGCGCGCGAGCATGCCGCGCCTGTGCCGCATGCCGCCTCGGCGCCGCACCCCGCTCGGGAGCCCTACAATCTCGTCGTCCCGCGCTCAGCGTGCCCCACCTGCAAGGCCCCGATCCGCGCCTGGCAGAACGTACCGATCGTGAGCTGGCTGCTGCTGCGCGGCCGCTGTGCGGCTTGCGGCGCCCGCGTCAGCGTCCGCTACCCGCTGGTCGAGGCGCTGACAGGCGTGCTCTCGGCAGCGGTCGCCTGGAAGCTCGGCTTCGGCTGGCCGGCGGCGGCTGCCCTCGTCCTCACTTGGTTCCTCGTCGCGCTCGCCTTCATCGACGTGGACCACCAGCTGCTTCCGGATAACCTGACGCTTCCGCTGCTATGGCTCGGCCTGCTGCTGAGCCTCTGGGGCCCCCAGCCGGGAGGTGCGCCGGTACCCGTGGACCTCCGCTCGAGTCTGATCGGCGCCGCAGCAGGCTATCTGAGCCTCTGGTGCGTCTTTCACGCCTTCCGGCTGCTCACTGGCAAGGAGGGCATGGGATACGGCGACTTCAAGCTCTTGGCGGCCCTCGGCGCATGGCTCGGCTGGCAGATGCTGCTGCCCGTGATCCTGGTTGCCGCCGCGGTGGGCGCCGTCACCGGCATCGTGATCCTGGCAGTCCAGGGTAAGGACCGTAGCACCCCCATCCCGTTCGGCCCGTACCTCGCCGCCGCAGGCTGGCTCATGCTGCTCTTCGGCCACGAGCTTGTCGCGCGCTATCTCGGGCTGTTCGGCGCTCGCTGATCGTCCGCCGGGCGGGTGCCGGCACGCTCGAGCTGCGGGGCCCGTGTAAGCTGCATCCGTGGCCCGCCCCGCAGTACGACCATCCAGTCGCTCAGCGATACCGCCGCGGACGGCCCCGCGACCCTTTCGCGTCGGCCTCACCGGAGGTATCGCGAGCGGCAAGTCCACCGCCGCAAACCTGTTTGCCGCGCTCGGTGTGCCGGTGATCGATGCGGACCTCATCTCGCGCGAGGTCACGGCCCCGGGCTCGCCGCTCCTCGCCCGACTCGCCGAGCGATTCGGTGCGCGCTATGTGCGCGCAGACGGGAGCCTCGACCGTCGCGCGCTGCGCGCGCTCGTCTTCTCCGACGGGCAGGCGCGGGCCGACCTGGAATCGCTCACGCACCCGGTGATCTTCGACAAAGTCGAGGAGCGCGCGGCCGCAGCCGGCGGACCCTATCAGCTCCTCGCGCTTCCACTGCTCGTCGAGAAAGCTCACGCGTCCCTCGTCGACCGGGTGCTCGTAATCGACTGCGACGAAGCGCTGCAGATTCGGCGCCTGCAGGCGCGTGACGGCTCGACGCTCGATGAGGCCCGGGCCATTCTCGCTGCTCAGGCGCCGCGCTCCGTACGGCTCGAGGCAGGGGACGATGTGATCGCGAACGACGGCGACCTGCACTCGCTCCGCGATCAAGTCGAGCGCTGCCACATGCGTTACCTCGGCCTCGCAGCGGCCTACGCGCTCGACCGCTGACGCCCTTTCGGCCCAACTCGCCGTTTACGGCTCCCAACGCGGTCAAGCACAATAGTCGGATGATCGAAAGCGCCGGCGATACGCTAGAGGCTCCGCCTGAGGGCAGCGACGAAGTCCTGATCTTCGAGCAGCCCCTCAACGAGCGGATGCGCACGTTCCTCAGGCTCGACTTCCTCTACAACCAGGCGCTGTACCACAACGAGACGCCGAGCCAGTGGGGCAGCCGCGCCGCGATGTCGAGCCTCCTCGACGTCCTCGCGATCACGACGCGCGGCGATACCCGCTCGGACGTACTGAAGGAGCTCGAGCGGCACCTGTCGATTCTCAACGAATACCAGGCGAAGCCCGGCGTCGACAGCAATCGTCTGCGTACGGTCATGTCGAACCTGCTGCGCCTGCGCACGGACTTGCTAGGCTCGGGCACGATTTTCCTGCAGCCGCTGCGCGACTCGGAGTTCCTGAACGCCATCAAGCACCGCAGTGCCATCCCGGGCGGCACGTGCGAGTTCGACCTGCCGGATTACTACTACTGGCTCAGCCAGCCGGCGGAGATGCGCGTGCGGACATTCGGCGAGTGGCTCGGAATGCTCCGCCCGCTCTGCGATGCCATCGCGGAGCTCCTCTGGCTCACACGCCAGAGTGGACGGGCACGTGAGGAGAACGCGCAGGGCGGAGTGTTTCACATCACCTTCGAGCGCGAATCGCCCTCGCAGCTGCTGCGCATCTCCCTGCCGGCCTCGGTCGGACTGTATCCGGAGATCAGCGGCAGCCACTATCGCTGCAGCATCCGGTTCCTCAAGTGGAACGGGCTCGCCGCACGCCCGACGCAGGCCGAGACGGATGTGCGCTTCATCCTGAGCACGTGCACGTGAGGTCGGGGGTCGACGCATGTCATGACCGCGGCCCGCGTCAAATGCCCCACCTGCGGCCGCATGATCGAGTGGTCGCGCGATAACCCGTACAGGCCGTTCTGCAGCGAGCGCTGCAGACTGATCGATCTCGGGGCGTGGCTGACCGAACAGCGTGGCATACCGGGCGATGCACCGCCGCCCGAAGATGACCCCTCACCACAGGCCGGCGAGAAGCCTCAATTTCCCAAAGATTGATCCCGCAACGGGTGTGGCTTAAGGGAATTTGATTCGGCCGCCCCCGGGCGGTCCACCCGGCCCGGGCCCGAGCGCCCCCGCTCCCGCCTCCGGCACGACGATGCGCGAGGCCGCCTCGCGGCGAAACTCGCGAGCCTCTTCGATCGCTTCATCGAGCGCCCGCTTCATGGCATCGGGGAATTTCTTGATCGCATCCTCGAGCGTCGTCGCCTCGATCTCGAAGGCGAGCGGCAGCACTCCGGCCGGTGTGAGCAGTTGAGTCTGGCCCGAGAACAGCACGACGCGCGTGCTGTCGGGCGACCCGTCGAGCTTGATCGGAATCAGCCGGCGGATGGTGCCGGCCTTGCGGTCCGTCAGGATCTCCTCCCGATACAAGCTGTTCGGATCGATCCGGACGTCGGGAATATCGGATTGAGTTGCCATGTGAGCTCAGTGGGTCGGCAGACGAAGCGGCATTGTATCAGGACCGCTCCATATCCCCCGCCTGCAGCGCCTCGACGAACGGGCGATCCGCCTCGAGAATGTCCTCCGCACCGAGGTGCGCGACGGCGACCCATTTGATCTGCTGCCCGTCGAGCGCCCTGGGCTCCCCGCTGAAGCGGTCCACGATCCACATCGAAAGTTCCACGGCACGGTCGGGATAAGCGTGGGTGAGGGTGAGGCAATGCCGGGCGCCGATCACCTCGATGCCGAGCTCCTCGCGCAGCTCGCGCCGCAGGGCCTCGAGGTCCGTCTCGCCCGTACTGACTTTTCCGCCCGGAAATTCCCAGCGGCCGGCCATGTGCTTGCCAGGGGGCCGTTGCGCGATGAGGACCTGGCGAGTATCGAAAAGTGCCGCCGCGACCACGCGGACGCGCGTCTGCGCCGCGCTGTCCGCCACCCGCGCTTACTCCACGCTCGACAGCGCGCCGTGGCAGTGCTTGTACTTTTTGCCCGAGCCGCAGGGGCAGGGCTCGTTGCGGCCGATCTTGCGCTCGCCGCGCACGAAGGTGCTTTGCGGATCCGGTGCAGGAGGCGGTGGCAGGCCACCTCGTCCGGCCGCGGCAGCCGCGCCTGCGGCTCCGCCGGTGCCGGTGAGGCCCCTGAGCGGCGGCGCTCCCGAGGGTCGAATCGCGGCCCCATCGGCCGCCGGAAGCTCGAGCTCCCCGCCCGTAAGCGCAGATTGCACCTCCGCGTGCTGGGCCTGCAGGGCGCGCATGAGGTGCTGCCGGCGCTCCTCCTCCTCGCGCTCGATCTCCTCCTGCGTCCTCACCTCGATCTTCGCGAGCACCGAGACCGTGTCGAACTTCACGCGGCCGAGCATCGCCTCGAAAAGCTCGAAGGCCTCGCGCTTGTACGCGAAGCGGTAATCCTGCTGCGCGTACCCGCGCAGGTGAATGCCTTGCCTCAGGTAATCCATTGAGCCGAGGTGATCGCGCCAGTGCTGATCGAGCGTGCGTAGCATCACGTCCTTCTCGAGATGCCGCCAGAGCGCGGGATCGGTGCGCTCGACCTTCTGGTCGTATGCCGAATGGACCGCATTGACGACCCGCTCGCGGAAAGCCGGTTCCTCGAGCTCCGGCTCGGCAGCGAGCCACGCTTTCGGATCGATCTTCGCGTTGAAATCCTTGGAGACCGACTCGGCGAGGCCGTCGAGATCCCAGTCCGACGGCGCGGCCGAGCGCGGCATGAACTGATCCATGAGCGTGCCGAGAGCCTCCTCCCGGATGCCGCGAATCGCGGCGGAGAGGTCTTCGGTCCCCATGAGCTCGGTGCGCTGCTGATAGACGACCTTGCGCTGATCGTTCGCAACGTCATCGAACAAGAGCAGCTGCTTGCGGATGTCGAAGTTGTGCGCCTCGACCTTGCGTTGCGCGCGTTCGATCTGGCGCGTCAGCATGCGGCTTTCGATGACCTCGCCCTCCTTCATGCCGACGCGCGAC
>DASXNC010000471.1:0-2317 GCA_036495325.1 Steroidobacteraceae bacterium | reverse complement strand
ACGACATCGAGAAGAAGTTCGGCACGGTGCATGTACTGGTCAACAACGCCGGGGCCGGCATGCAGGCCCCCGCGAGCACCGGCACCTACAAGGATTGGGAGTGGGCGCTCGGCGTGCACATGTGGGGACCCATCTACGGGGTTCACACCTACGTTCCGCGCATGCTCGCGAGCAAACAGGGATCGCAGATCGTCACCACCACCTCGACGAGCGGCATCCTGCCGGGGAGCGGCGCAGGTATCTATACCGTCTCGAAGATCGCCCAGGTCGGGCTCATGGAGGAGCTGCGGCTCGAGCTGCAGCACACGAACATCGGCACGACGGCGTTCGTCCCCGGCCTCACGGCCACGAACATCGGACAGAGCGAGCAGTATCGGCCCGAATCGCTCAAGAACGAAGGACCGCCTGCCGTAGCGCCGGGGGCACAGCCGCGGGCCGCCCGCGGTCCGAACACGCGGCGCGGGCGTCCTCCCCGCTTTCCGGCGTTTAACGGCGGCAGCCCGGCCGCCGCCCGGCCGATGGACCCGGTGGTGGCGGGTCGCTTCGTACTCGATGGCGTCCTGCACAACGACCTCTACGTCGTCGCCGAGCCGGAGTACCGCGAGGGAGTTGAGGCCCGATGCAACGCGTTGCTGCAGTCGATGATTCCGTTCAAGTCGCTCCCCGAGGAGCTGACCCGCCAGAATCACTACCGCACGACGATCTATCTGCAGGAGATCGCCCACCGCAAGGCGACGCAGAACCGGGTCATCGAAGGGACGTGAGGCCGAGCGGAGCAATCGAGGCGATTGCCGCCCTACGACCGCGCGAGCGGATCGTCCGACCAGGACTCCTCGCCGCCTTCGGCGGGTGTCACGAACAGCATCGAGACGGCACCGCGCGGGCTGCTCCGATGCCAGAGGCCGCGCGGCACGATGAAGACGGAACCGGTACGCAGCAGGTGTTCTGCGCGACCTTCCGGGGCAAGCACAGCGAGATCGAGCTCACCCTCGAGCACATGGAGCAATTCGTCGCCCCCCGGGTGGCGCTCCCACGGTGGCCTGCCCGAGAAACGCACGGCGCCCACCAGGTATTGATCGAGTCGATCGAATACTCGCGACGGGTCTCCGCGACTTAAGTTGAGCTCATCAGGGCCGATGGTCGCGAGAACGGCAGCGAGATCGTGCGCCTTCATCGCTTCACGGCCGCCGCGCGCCGCTCGAGCTCCTCGGACGAGAGGTCCTCGACGTGGGTCGCGAGCCACCATTGATTACCCCAGGCATCTTCCACCCCTGCGCTACGATCGCCGTAATACTCGGTCGTCGGCTCCCTGAGCGACTTCGCGGCGCGCGGCGCGGACATGGCGCGCCGGTAGCTCGCATCCACATCCGGCACGTACATGTAAGTCGTGTTCGGGCGCGAGGAAGCGCTCTGTCCGATCATCAGCACGCAGTCCCTGATCCGAGCTTCGGCGTGCCGGATCGCACCATCGGGACCTCGCATCATCTCACCCGGTGTCGCGCCGAACGCCGCCTTCACGAACTCGAGAAGCCCCGAGGCATCGACGACGGCGAAGTATGGGATCAATGCCTGGTATCCGGCGGGTACCGGCTGGACCTTGGATGTCATGAGAATCGGCTCCTATCATGCGGCCTGCTACGCGCGATGAGACTCGATTCTGGGCCCGCGGGATTGGAAAAATCGGACGTCCGAGCGTGTCTTCGCGCGAGGCTCGGGCGTCGCGCGGGCTCAATCGGGCAGCGGAACGTGATTGAGATGCTCGCTTCTGAGATCGAAGTATTCGGCCGGAGTGAACCCTGAGAACGCGCGGAAATCGTGGATGAAGTGCGCCTGGTCGAAATAGCCGCAATCCGCGGCAACGTGGGCCCAATCCACGTCGTCAAGCGCGTGCACGGCGCCGATGGCGGCCTGGAAGCGCTGCACGCGCGCGAAGAGCTTGGGGGCCATGCCCACCTCGCTCTGGAACCGATCTCGGAAGCGGCGCTCGCACATCCCGACCGCTCCGGAGACCTCCGCAATGCCGTGTATTGGCGGGGACGCCGAGAGCTGCCGTACGGCGAATGAAACTGCCGGATGCCGTTCGAGCCCGCTGGCCGCACGAAGCAGCGCGGCTTCCAGCACGTCGAACTTCGTATCCGGCGTTGGTGCGGCAAGGACCTGCTCGACGAGCAACGCCGCCCGAGAGCCCCAGAGCGCATCGAGCGACGTTCGCACGTTGTGCAGCTCGCCGGCCGGCACACCGAAGAACGGGAATCCGCCCGCGATCTTGAAGTGTACCCCGAGGACCGAGCGCTGCTCGGAGGTGCTCAGAACCCAG
>DASXNC010000470.1:0-4229 GCA_036495325.1 Steroidobacteraceae bacterium | reverse complement strand
GTGGCTGTAGAGGGAGTGGATCATCAGCTTGAGCAGCTGACGAACCTCGGCCTGAAAACCCAGGGTCTGCTTGGTGTCGTCCGACATGAGGGGGCTCCTCGACGATCGCGCGCCGAGCGAGCCATGTGGGGAACGAGAGGGGAGATTTCAAGCGCGCCCGCTCAGTCGCGGGCGGTTCCGCGGTGCGGGCGATCGCGGCGCCCGCCGGGCGGTCGGTCAGAACATCCAGTACGTGCTGGAAATGCCGCCGAGCAGCGCCGAGTGAGCGTGCCAGCCTTGCGCGAGCAGTCCCGCGCCCAGAGTTGAGGCGAAAGCGGTGAGCGGGACGGCGAGGCTCGCGACCTCGTCGACCGCGGACGCAGCTACGTGCCGACAGGCGCCGGCCAGGTCATCGAGCTCGTCCCACAACAAAAGCAAGCGTTCCACGTAATCCACTCTACCGGGGCGCCTCTCACGCCGGGCGTGCGCGATTTCTCAGTCGCAACGCTCGTGAGTCCGCGAGTTCGAACTCTTGGTTGCCCCGCTGCTGCCCCGCTTCACATATGTCGTTTCGATCGCGCGAGCTGCCGTGCACTCGTGCATGAGGAGCTGTCGTCGTCTGCCGACGCACTTGCTCGCTCGAGCCGCACTACCCACACGATCGGCCCCTCCACCTCGCGTGCGCTCGCTGCTTGCGGCGCTCGCGCGGGCTCACGTACTCTTGCTCCGCCGCGCACTTAAGACGGAGCTCAATGCAACGTATCGTCGTCTTGAACCCCAAGGGGGGCTCCGGGAAGACGACCATCGCCGTCAATCTCGCGAGCTACTTTGCCTCGCGGCAGCAAATGCCGGTCCTGATGGACTACGATCCGCAGGGCTCCTCGATGCGCTGGGTGAAGAAGCGTCAACCGACGCAGCCCTGGGTCTACGCCGTGGCCGCGTTCGAGAAGGACGGTCGCACGACCCGCAGCTTCCAGCTGCGAACGCCCGATGGGGCGACGCACATCATCGTCGACACGCCGGCTGCGATCGACGCTCGGGAAATGCCGGATCTCACGCGAAGCGCAGACAAGATTCTCGTGCCCGTGCTGCCCTCGGACATCGACATCCACGCCTGCTCACGCTGCATCCGCGATTTGCTGCTCGTCGCTAAAGTGCGACGGGAGGACAACCGGCTCGGCGTCATCGCGAACCGCGTGCGCCGCAATACGCTCACTTATCAGTCTTTGATCCGGTTCCTCGACACGCTGGGCGTTCCGATCGTCGCGACGATTCGCGACTCGCAGAACTATGTGCGTTCCGCCGAGCTCGGGCTCGGTGTACACGAGATGAAAAGCTACATGGCGCGCGAGGACGTAGAGCAGTGGGCGCCGCTCATCGCCTGGCTTGATCTGCCGGAGCACGGCGCTGCCGTTGCGGTCGCCGCCGCGGCGGATGCGGCGGCGGCTGAGAGTACGGCCGAGATCGCGAATGCGAGCATGAGTCCGGACGCTGCTGCGAGCACGACCGCCACTGTCGATCCCGCGGCCGGTGCGGAGCTGCCCGAGGCGATCGCGCAGCCCGATTCCGACGCCGGCGACGAGGCCGGCTGATTCGTTACTTCTTTTGCTCTGCGTCCCAGGAGTCCTTCACCTGCTCGGCCCAGCTCTTGTAGTTGGACCAAGTGTGAAGGTTGCGCGTGATTGCCGCGTGTCGCGCACGCGCACGCTGCATGCGGTCGAGCCAGTTGCCATACGGGTCCTGGCCGCCCGGTGGTGCCGCGACCGGCGTGTTCTCGGGCCGGTCCGGCGTCCCGCTTCGGAGCGTGGACGGGCCGGGTGCGAGCGGGGGGGGACTGCCGCGCGTCCTGTCGGATGAGCTCATGTCGACTCCTGAAGTGATTGGAGCCAGCGTACGGAGTTGTATGCGGCATGCGACAGGAACTGGGTCACAGGCGCGGCCGTGATGGTGCGGCGCGCGAACCGTCTCTCGCACCGTCTGAGGCGACGCGGTCAATATGTCATGCGACCAGCCGGTAACACGGCCTATAGGCGACCCCGGGCAGCCGCATGCGACCCGCCGCGACGAAAGCGGCGAGCAGTTCGTCGAGCGGCCGCATGATCTCCCGATCCCCCGCTAGCTCGTACGGTCCGCGCCGCTCGATCGCGTGAATGCCGGCCTCCTTGACGTTGCCGGTCACGATTCCCGAGAACGCGCGCCGCAGGTTCGCCGCGAGCTGATGCGTTGGCTGCGAGCGCTCGAGCTCGAGCGCCCGCATCGACTCGTGCGTGACCTCGAAATGCCGCTGCAGCTCCGGATCGACCGCGAGCAGCCAGTTGAAGTTGTAGGAGTCGTTACGCTCCCTGCGGAACTCACGCACCTCGTCCATGGCTCGTACCATGGAGCGGGCAACCTCTGCGGGATCGTCGATGATGATGGCGAACCGATCGAGGGCGCGGGCCCCGAGGGTGCTGGAGACGAACCGCGAGATGTGCTCGAAATAGCCGGCGCTCGATGCGGGTCCCGTCAGGACGACACGCAGCGGCTGCTCGAGATTCGCGGGGTCGAGCAGGATGCCCGCGAGGTAGAGGATCTCCTCGGCCGTCCCGGCGCCTCCCGGGAACACGACGATGCCGTGCGCGAAGCGTACGAACGCCTCGAGCCGCTTCTCGATGTCCGGCATGATGACGAGCTGATTGACGATCGGATTCGGCGGCTCGGCGGCGATGATTCCGGGCTCGGTGAGTCCGATGTAGCGCCCGTGCGCGATGCGCTGCTTGGCGTGCCCGATGGTCGCGCCCTTCATCGGACCCTTCATGGCGCCCGGGCCGCAACCCGTACAGACATCGAGGCCGCGCAGGCCGAGCTCGTATCCGACCCGCTTCGAATACTGGTATTCCGCCTCCCCGATCGAGTGTCCACCCCAGCAGACGACGAGGTTGGGCCGCTCCTTGAAGTCGAGCACCCGCGCGTTGCGCAGGATGTGGAAGATCGCGTTGGTGATCGAGGCCGAGTCCGCGAGATCGAAGCGCCCGCTGTCGATGATCTCGTTCGCGGTGTAGATCACGTCCCGGAGCACCGCGAACAGGTGCTCCTTGATCCCGCGGATCATCTCCCCGTCGACGAACGCCGTGGCGGGCGCGTTGCGCATCTGAAGCTTCACGCCCCAGGCCTGGCGCAGGACCTCGATGTCGAAATCGCTGTAGCGGTCGAAGATCTCCTTCGCGTTGTCCGTGTCGGCCCCCGTATTGAGGACGGCGAGCGCGCATTTGCGGAAGAGCGCATAGAGGCCGCCCTGGCTCGAGTCGAGGAGCTTGCCGATCTCGGATTGCGAGAGATTCTCGAGGCTGCCGCGCGGGCCGACGCGCGCGTCCACGAGTTCGGGAATCACGATGCTGCTTTCCATGCGCGTGGAGAGGACCGGACGCGGCTCAGCGCAGGATGTCGATCGGCGTGTTCTCGCGCGTCATGAGCCAGATCTCGAGCATGTCCGAATCGGTCACGGCGATGCAGCCGTCGGTCCAATCATACCTTTCGTAGTACTGAGGCGGCCGGTTGAGACGATTCGGCAGCCCATGGATCATGATGGAGCCGCCGGCTTCCCAGCGGTGGCGATGTGCGCGTTGCAGGTCTGCATTGTTCGGGTAGGAGACCTGAATCGACAGGAAGTAGTCGCTGCGTGGATTGCGGCGCGTAAGATAGTACCGGCCCTCCGGCGTGCGGAAGTCGCCCGAGCGCTCCTTCTGTCCGACGGGATTCAGGCCGAGCGCGATCTTGTACGACCTGAGGATCGTGTTGCCGCGCATGAGATCGAGTCGGCGCAGCGACTTGTGCACCACGACGCGATCCGCGACGGGGAGCTCGGCGACGCCGAGCGTCTCGCCCTGAGGCGGCTGCGCGATCGAGGCGGGCGGGTTGATCGAGACGCGCTCCGCGCGCGGGCCATGGGCCCACGCCCCGCCGAGCGGCAAGAGCGCGGCGAGAGCGGCCGTCGCGACCAGGCCCAGGCGCAGGCCTGCATTCCCGGTTGCACGGGCCCGTTGACCCGAATTGCGGGCGGGCGTCAGCTGGCTCCTCGAGCTCATCGCGGAGGCGGACTCCGGTTGAATAGGTAAACTGCCAAGATTATAGAATCGAGCGACGCCCAAAACGATGTGTACCCTATCACTAAATTGCCGTGTCGCCGCCGTGTTCCCGGCGGCGATGCTCGCTGCCGCCCTGGCGGCGGGTTGCGCGAGCGGGCCGGCGGCCCGGGTCGTCGATCGCCTCGA
>DASXNC010000469.1:0-5493 GCA_036495325.1 Steroidobacteraceae bacterium | reverse complement strand
GGCAGCGGAACTCAGCATCGACGATGAATCCGTCCGCGTCGGGCCGGATGTGACGCACGTTGTGCTGCACCAGCTCGGCGCCCGAGCGCTCGAGCAGCCACGCGTCGAACTCGAAGCGGCGAATCGAGTGCTGCACGCACGGGACCTTCAGGTGCAGGCCCTTCCAGTGGGCGTGCAACTTCGCGAACGTCAGGAACCGGTGCGGGTACTCGGCCGGGTTCATCTCCAGGTCGTGCACCGCCTCGGGGGTGATCCAGCCGGCGCACAGCTTGAGGCGCGGGAATGTCTCTTTGTCGAGCACGAGCACGTCCGCGCCCGCGCTTTTCAACTTCCACGCGGCACTCGACCCGGCGGGGCCGCCGCCCACGATCACTACGTCCCGCGATTTCACTCTGGAGCGCCGCTCAGGTGTACAGGTGCGCGCGAGTCAAGGGAATGTCGTTGTTCTCCCGGGGAGCGAAGACGACCTGGAAGAGCTGCAGCGTGCCCGTGGTGAACGCCGCGATCGAGCCGGCGAGATACAGCCGCCACATGCGGACGAACTTCTCGTCGAACATCCCGCGCACGCGCTCCGCGCTCGCCTCGAAGAGCTCGAGCCAGTCTGTGAGGGTCCGCGCATAGTGCAGCCGCAGGTTCTCCACATCGAGAACGGAAAGATCCCACGGCTCGAAGAGGTCCATCATCTGCTTGAGCGACGGGGGCTCCGCGCCCGGGAAGATGCGCCGCTCGATCCACCGGTGCAGCCGCGCCGGATGGTTTCGTCCGATCGAGTGGATGAGGCCGCGGCCGTTCGGGCCGATCGAGCGCTGTGCGACACCGCCGAGTGCCGCGTAATTCTCGACGCCGACGTGCTCGAGCATGCCTACGGAGACGAAGGCGTCGTAGCGCCCGGAGATATTCCGGTAGTCGTCCTCGACGTACTCGATCCGGTCGGCAAGCCCCTCGCGCGCGGCGCGCTCTCGCGCGAAGCGTACCTGCTCGCGCGAGATGTTGAACGCGCGCACTTTCACGCCGTAATGCTTCGCCATGTGCAGGGCGAGCGTGCCCCACCCGAAGCCCGCCTCGACGACCGTCTCGCCGGCCTTGAGACCAAGCTTGCGGCACACGTGGTCCATCTTCGCGGTCTGCGCCTCATCGAGCGTCGCCGCCTCGGTCGGGTAATACGCGCACGTATAAGCCATCGTGGACCCGAGCCAGAGCGTGTAGAACTCGTTGCCGATGTCGTAGTGGTGATGGATGTTATCGCGCGAGCCCGCGAGCGAGTTGCGGCGCGGCCGATGCAGGGCCCCCGAGAGCCTGCGCAGCAGCGAGTCGCGCGCCTCGGCCCGCGCGGAGGCGCGATAGACCGCCTCGAGCATCGCGACCAGATCGCCCTCTATGTCGATGCGACCCTCGCTGTAGAGATCCCCGAACCCGAGCTGCGGCTCGCGCATCAGAGCGATGGGCACTCCACGGTCGGCGAAGCGAACCGTCGCGACGGGCTCCCCGCCCGCGGGGGCGATGCGCTCCCCGTTCGCAAGCACGAGCGCGACCGGCGGATGGCCGAACGACCTGAGTAGGCTGCCGATGATCCGCCCCTCGGTCGAGCCCCCTCGAGGCTCCCCCGACCCGAAGCTCTCCTGCGCTGCGTTCACTGGGCGTTCACCCCGACGGGAGCGGGGGCGATTCTCATGGCCATTTTTTCCTCTTGTTCAGCTGCCTCGGGGGCACGGGACCGGCATGCCGACTGCAGGGCCCCTTGGGGGCCCCGTATTTGCGGCGCACGGAAACGCAATTTTGCCCCCTCCCGCTTCCGGGCTGCAACTCGGAGCCGCCGCACGGCGTTGCACTCGGGCAGGGGGAGCGTTGCCCCTGGGTAGGGGATTTAAGGAGGCCGCCCCGATGACTCTCACCGCGCTGCGCCGCGCTTTATCCCCGTTCTGGCAGTTCGAGGACACCAGCCGGGGCGACATCTATGCTCGTGCTGCGGCTCATCAGCGCAACCTGCGGCTGCGCGCGATTCTGCCGCGGTATCTTTTGCGGTGGCTCGTGGTTTCGGCCTCCGCAGCCGCCGCGCTCCGCGCGTTCGATACCCTTGCCGGGGAGCTCGGGCGCAGTCTCGACATCTTCGCCGTGATGGCGGCCGGCTCGGGCCTGATCTGCGCTTGGTCGGTCTGCGTGCTGTTCGTCATCGGCTACGCCTACGTGTACCTCTGCCGGGCCGCGCAGACGGCGCGGCGCCGCTAGGCACTGCGGGTCAGCGCGACCGCTCTCGCGAGCCGTGCCGGGACTCGCGCGTCGAGCGGTCGATCGCCTGCGGAGCCGGCGGCTTCTGGGTGCTCATCCATTCGGCGAGCTGCTCGAGCTCCCGGTCGCTGATCTGGCTCGTCGTGAAGCTCGGCATGGCTTTCGGACCCACTCGCACGGCGGTCGCGACCGCCTGCGGGGTGAGGCCGGCGCCCCGCAGCTCCCGCGCGACTCCATTGTCGTGACAGTAGCTGCATGTCGCCCGCCAGAGCTGCGCGGAGCTGCCCCACTCTCCCGCCGATTGCGCACCCGCACAGGGACAGGCGAGTAACGTCGCAAGCCCGAAAGCCGAGGCGACCGCGAGCCGGATCATGGGCGAATCCCCGACTTGCCGGGCGCGAGAATCCCGTTCGGATCGAGCGCCCGCTTGAGGGTGCGGTTCACTGCGCGATGCGTCTCGCCATAGGCGTTCGCGAGCGCTGCCATGTAGTCGATGCCCGTGCGGGCAAGTCCATACCCGTTGTCGAGGAATGCCGCGGCAAGCTCCCGGAATGCCGCTCGCGCACGCTGCATGGCCTCCGCGTCGCCGCGATCAAAAACGAGCGCGATCACGTGGTGCAGGTCCCGTCCATAGACCGTCGGAGCAGCGAGGTAGTCGAAGCCGTGTCGTCCGAGAACGCCGCGGGCTATGTCGCGCTGCCGCGCCGCATCGGCGCCCAGTGACGCCGAGACCGGCGCGATCCAGACGAGTCCTCCACCGCCCACCCAGTCGAGCAGGCGAAACGCATCGAGATTGAGTTCGCTAACCTGCGATGGATCGTGGTGATCCGGGTCCACACGGCCGCCCGACATCTCGAACGCTCGAGTCACGATGTCGAGATTCGGTGCGATCTGCTCTGTGGTGCCGTAGAGCGTGAACGTCAGATTCCACGCCCCGATGCCATGCTGGCGCGCGGCGGACACAATGACGTCATCCGGCGTTGCGCCGCCGTCCTGGTAGAGCTCCGCACGCCGTCGGTACGCGGTCAACGCCAGCGCCGCGTTGGAGAGTGCGCACGGATTGGCGATGGTGCCGGCGAGGCGCAGGGGACGGATCGCCTCCACTGCCCGCCCGAGCGCTGCGTCCTCGGAGTACTGCACGAGAATCGTGCGGTATGAGGCGGGCGCCGGCATGAGCCACAGGCCGAGCTTCGTAACGACGCCGAAATTCGACTGCGTGAACAGGCCATCGAGGTACGGTCCGTAACCGTACCGATAGGCCTGCCACGAGCGGCTGTCGGGGAGCGAGCCCATGCCTGTACGCAGGATGCGCCCGTCAGCGAGGACGACCTCCATGCCGCAGGCATGCGCGAAATGATCCGCGTAAGGCGTGTTGCCCGTCCCGCGCTCGAGCGTGTTGCCGAGCGGTCCGACGAGCGGGCCGCCGCCCGGAAAATCGAGCCACAGCGGAAGATTACGCTCGGCAAGGTGATCGTGAAGTTGCTGGTATGTCACACCCGGCTCGACGAGGGCGGTCGCGAGAACGGGGTCCACCTCGAGGATGCGGTCCATGCGCTTGAGATCGAGGATCAGCTGCCCGCGCGTCGCGGGCAGCGCCCCTCCGTACCCGAAGTTGCGCCCGGTCGAGATCGGCCAGAGCGGCACCCGGTACTTGCCGCAGACAGCCAGCACGCCCTGCACCTGCTCGACCGTGGCGGCGAGGAGTGCGCCGGACGGCATGTACTCGTCCGCCGGCGCAGGCAGCATGAGCTTCTCGTAGGGAAGGAGCGCCTCGCGATCGGTGAGGACGTGTTCGGGACCCACGACCTTCCGCAGCTCGACGAGCGCGCGAGCGAAGCTCGTACTGGAAACGCCGGCCGGCAGCACGGTGCGGGACGGCATCGTGCCCTCCATTCGATGGAACAGGACTCAGGATGATCATAGTGGACGGCCCGCCGTCCCGCACGGCCGGGCAGCGAGGCGAGCGTTCGCTAGGTCAGTACGTCGAGCTCGCCGATCGCAGCGAAGAGCTTGTTGAGGATGATCCAGAGCATCCTGCGCTCCTCGCGGGTCAGCAGGTGAAGCAGGCGCGCCTGATTGCGCTGCGCAACCGGCAGCAGGGTCTCGTAGAGCCGCCGTCCCTTGCCCGTGACCGTGAGGATGACCGGAGCGCCGCCCTCGGCTGCCCGGCGTCGTCCTCCGCCGAGCGTCTGAGCCGCAATGAGGCCGCGCCGCGTGAGCACCTGAAGCGTGCGGCTCGCCTGTCCCTTGTCGATGCTGCTGTTCGCGACGAGCTCGGAGAAGCGCACCGGCTCGAAGCGCACCGTCATCGCGAGCAGCCGCCATTCGGGCACGCTCAGGCCGAAGTCGGCGAGGTACCTGCGCGTGACGTTCGCCTTCGCCGCATTTGCGAGGCGGATGATTTGAAACGTGACGAAGTGCCCGATGTGCAGCGTGGCGCCGTCGCGCTCGACGTTGACCCAGGGGTTCGCTGGGGCCCGCACTACTTCAGTGCGCCGTGGCGGACGTGCCGAGCGCTCCTTGCTCCGCGATGCCTTGCGTTTCGCCTGGGCCATTGCCAGATGTTGCCTGGACGGTTGCGACTCGTCCACTTGAGCGCTGACCTCCCGCTTGATGATCAGTCGATCGCTGTCTCAGTCAAAGCCCGTCGGCCGCTCACGATCGCGATGGTGCTCGAACATGTGCGCGATCTGCAGGGCTGTCACACGCCCGAGCGACAAGGGCGGGAGCGCATTCTCCGGGAAGAAATCCACCGCATCGGTTTCCGACCAGGAGGCTTGCGTGTGCGCTTCGGCGCGTGCGCTCCCTGGCGCGGGCTCGGCCGGCACGCGCGAGGTCTCCCCGGCCGCGGCGCCGACGATCTCGCACAGGAAAAACAGCTTCCAGATGTGGAAGACATACGGCGTGTGAGCGTGACGATTGCGATCGTAGACCGCCGCGAGCTTCACGGCGCGCACCTCGAAGCCTGACTCCTCGAGCGCCTCGCGCTCCACCGCAGCGGCGGGACTGTCCCCGACATCCGCCCAGCCGCCTGGCAGCGTCCAGCGGCCGTCGGAGCGCTCCCGGACGAGCAGGATTCGATCGTCGCGGAACACCGCGGCCCGCACGTCCACCTTGGGCGTCGCATAGCCTGCCTGGGCCGCGAAAAGCGCTTCGAACTCGCGAGCCCGCTCTGCCGGCGCGTCCGCGCCCGCGGCGATCATCTCCGCTGCAATGGCGCGGATCGCTTCGAATCGCTCCCGATCGAATCGGTCGTGCGTGAAGCTC
>DASXNC010000468.1:0-2649 GCA_036495325.1 Steroidobacteraceae bacterium | reverse complement strand
TCACGGGCACTGGCGGCACGGTTGCCTCGACGGGTCTCAACAAGGTCCGCGAGATCATGGACGAGCGCTATAACCCCGGGCGGCACAACATCTATTTGTTCTATGCGTCCGACGGCGACAACTCCGTTGGAGATCACGCCGAGGCACACACGGGGCTCATCGACATCGCTCAGAAGGCCTGCTACAGCGGCTACGTCGAGGTCGCATCCGGCCTCTCGAGGCAGCTCGCGACGGAGACGGGCCGGCTTTTTGCGGAGGTCGCCTCGCAGGGTCATGCCGCGGGCAGCTACGTGATCAACGACTTCGATGACGTCTGGGGCGCAGTGCGCCACTTTTTCACGGCCGAGCAGAAGGCCATCGAGGGCCCAACGTGACCGAGAGCGGAGCCACGGATTCGAGTCACGGCGGCCACCCCGGCCCGGGCGGTGCCGGGCACAGCAGCGCGAGCGGAGGCGGCGAGTGGCAGAGCTACGTGCGGCAGCTCGAGGAGCTCGCGCAGCGCTCGGGTCTGTCATTCGATCCGGTCGAGTTCGAGGCTGTCCCGGACTCGTTCATGATGGAGATCGCCGTGTACGGCCTGCCGGTGCGCATGCCGCACTGGTCGTTCGGGGTGCGCTACATCTATCAGCTCATCCAGCGGCACATGGGCCACTCGCGCGTGTTCGAAGTCGTGTTCCCGGGCAACCCCGGGCACGCCTATCTCGCGCAGAGCAACGGCCTCGCCGAGAACGTCCTCGTCACCGCACACGTGCTCGGGCACGCCGATTTCTCGCGGAACAACATGCTGTTCCGCCGCTGCCAGGAACAGGTGAGCGAGCACATCGTCGAGCATGCCGCGAGCCACGCGCGCCAGATCCAGCAGGCGATCGAGTCGTACGGCATGCAGCGCGTCGAGGCAGTCCTCGATGCCGCGCTCGCACTCGAGCAGCACATCGACATCGACCAGCGGCTCCGCCGCGATCGCTACCCCGAGTACCTGCCGGACGCGAAGCATCTCGTCGATGACGAGTTTCGCCGACGCTTCTCCGCACTCGATCCGGTCGCAGCGGCGGGCGTGTTCGAGACCCGCAGACGGGCCCCCATCCCGCCGCATCCCGAGCGCGACCTGCTGTGGTTCGTGGCGACCTATGCGCCCGACATGGAGAGCTGGGAGCGCGACATCTTTCTCGCAGTTCGCGAGGAATCGTTCTACTTCTATCCGGTATTCGCCACCCAGATCATGAATGAGGGCTGGGCCTCGTACTGGCACGCGCGCCTCCTGCGCGAGGCCGACTTCGTGCCGCAGCAGGCGTACGTCGATGCGATCAAATGCCACTCGGATGTCGTGCGGCCGATCGCAGCGGGCCAGCAGGTCGCACTCGCGGTCAACCCATACCATCTCGGCTTCTCGATGTGGGAGAGCATCATCGAGACCGAGGGACTCGAGTCGGCTCGGCGGATCATGACGCAGGACGATGACTTCAGCTTCGTTCGAAACCATTTGACGCGCGAGCTCGCCGAGAAGCTCGGGCTCTTCCGCTTCACGGCACGCACCGACGGCCACATCAAGGTTCTGGACCACGAGCTCGCCGCGCTGCAGGACACGCTGCTGGCCCCGAAGTACAACTTCGGCGCACCGAGCGTCTCGGTCGGCCAGCTGCGCAACGACGGCGCCCTGGAGCTCGTGCACGACCACACGACCGACGCTCGCGGTCTCGATCTCGAGCGAGGCCGAAAGGTGCTCGAGTACCTCCGCGCGGTCTGGCGCAGGCCCGTCGTGCTGCGCACGGTGGACCAGAACGGCTCGCCACTCGAGCTATCGGCGGCCTGAGGGCCTGCGGCGCCCCGACGGGCGCTGCTATTCCCCCTCCCGCTTGCGATCCTTCTTCCAGGCCTCCTCGTGCTGTGAGGTGACGATGGAGACGGGATCGCTCGCGGGAAACGAGTTGGCAAGCGCCTCGTCCAGCGTCTGCTGAACCTGGTCATCCGAGCCTATCTCTGACGGAGAGGTTGCGGGCGCGGGCTTCTGCGAGGCGGCGCTCGCCGCCTTCCGGTCACGCCGGGACCCGGGCGCGCGGCGCTTACTCATCCGGGGACCCGGCTTTCGTCGAACACCACTTCATCGAGCGGTAGATCGGGCGTCCACGAGTCCGGGATGTACGGCTTGGCGGCAACTCGGTCGTGCGCGGGGTAGAGCGGCGGATCGCGCTCCGGCTGCGGCCCCGGCTCCGGCTGACCTGGCTCCGGCTGGCCCGGCGACGGCTGCGTCGGCTCCGGGAGGTCCGGTGACGGATGCAACGGCGCAGGCGGCGGATCGTGCGTCGGCTCTGCAGGTGGGCTATTTGGGTGCTCCATGACGAGGTGGAAACCTCCTTGGGCGGCAAATCATCCGCGGCGTGGGTCGCAAATGGGGTGCCCGGGCAAGGGCGGTCGCCCCTCGGTTCGTTAAGTTCAACGGGTGTCCTGGAGCGAGCAGCCAGGGCTCATTTCGACACAGCTCGTCGCGGCCGTTTACCCCTGGATGCGATTGCGCCGAGAGGAGTAGTCTTTCCGACAGAGCGCAACGCGGCGGGGCATCCATCATGGGCTACACGACGCAAGGGATTCGCAACATCGCGCTGGTCGGCCAGGCTGGCAGCGGCAAAACGCTGCTCACAGAGGCGCTGCTTC
>DASXNC010000467.1:0-4213 GCA_036495325.1 Steroidobacteraceae bacterium | reverse complement strand
CGTGAGATGACGATGCGGCCGGATGTACGACTCGCGATCGACGGCGACGAAGAATCGCTGCACGACGTCGGCAGCGTCGGCGTGAACATTGAGATGCGCGCGCCGTCGCGGGCCGGCGGCCGCCCGAGCGGCGAGCTCATCGAGCAGCGACGCGGAAAACACTCTCACGGATGGCTCGGTATGCATGGTTTGCGCTGATTGTAGCTGCGAGCTCGAGGCTGAGCATCCCGGGCGGCAGCCGGGGTGGCGCCGCCGCGTTCGCAGGATCACAATCAGCCCATGAAACTCGGCAAGCTCGCCGTCTGGGCATTCTCCGACGGTCTCTCGGCTTCCGACGCGGCAGCGCTCGCGCGGCGCGCCGAGGGCTGGGGCTACTCGGCCTTCTGGATTCCCGAAGCGTTCGGCCGCAATCCCTTCCCCTTTGCCGCGTGGCTCCTCGCGCGCACGGAACGGATCATCGTCGCGACGGGAATCGCAAACATCTACGCTCGCGATGCGCTCGCGATGCGCTCGGCGCAGCTCACGCTCGCCGAGCAATCGGGCGGGCGCTTCTTGCTCGGCCTGGGTGTCTCGCACGAACGCATGGTGCGCGACGTTCGCGGTCACGATTACGACCCGAAGCCCGTGAGCCGGATGCGCGCGTATCTCGAGGCGATGGCGCGCGTCGAGTATCGCGCGCCCATGCCGGCCGAATCGCCGCCCGTCGTGCTCGCGGCGTTGGGGCCGCGGATGCTCGAGCTCGCGGGCCGGATGACCGATGGGGCCCATCCCTACAACGTCACGCCGGAGCACACCGCCGAGGCGCGGCGCATCCTCGGACCCGGCAAGTGGTTGTGCCCGGAGCAGAAGGTCCTCCTCGAGCGCAACCCGGCGGCCGCGCGCACGATCGCGCGCCAGGCGATCGGGTTCTACCTCAGTGCACCGAATTACGCGAACAATCTGCGGCGGCTGGGATTTGCGGATTCGGACCTCGCGGGTGACGGTTCGGACCGGCTGGTGGACGCGCTCGTTGCGTGGGGCGATCTCAATGCGATCCGCGCTCGCATTCGGGCGCATCAGGATGCCGGGGCGGACCAGGTGTGCGTGCAGGCGCTGAGCGCAGACCCGGCGCGGCCGCGAGCGATCGACGAGCGGCTGCTCGAGGCGATCGCAGCGGGCTGATCCTCCGTGCTCAGGGCAGAACGAGCTGCTTGCCGATGACGGCACGGTCGGCAAGACGTTGCAGCGCTGCCGGAACCTCCTCGAGCGAGAAGCGACCGCCCACTTCCGGCGTGAACGGCTCCGCCGCATGCAGCGCGAGGAGCTCATCGATCACTCGGTGTGCCGCGTCAGGCTCAGTGAGGAGAATTCCTCCGAAGCCGATGCCGATCACCGCGAGGTTCTTGAGCAGAAGGTATTCGGCCGGGATGCGCGGGAGCGAGCCGCTCGCGAAGCCCACGACGAGAATGCGGCCGCGCCGAGCGGTGCACCGAAGCACGGCATCGGAAAATTGACCGCCCACCGTGTCGAGCACCACATCGGCGCCGTGGCCGTCCGTCAGGGTCCGCACGGCCTCACGAAGATCCTCGGTGGAATAGTCGATCGTCGCGTGCGCGCCGTGCGCCTTCGCGACGCGCAGCTTCTCCGGTGAGCCGGCCGCGGCTATGACGCGCGCCCCGAGTCGCCGGGCGATACCGACGGCCGCGATGCCGACGCCGCCCCCCGCGCCGCCCACCAGCACGGTTTCGCCCGGCCGGAGCTCGCCGCGCTCGAAGGCGAATCCGGCGGTGCCGTGAGCCACGACGAATTGCGCCGCGAGCTCGGTGGCGAGGCTCTGCGGGGCGGGAAAGATCTGATCGGCGGGGACGGCTACCTGCTCTGCGAAGCATCCCCCGTTGATCGGTGCACCCATGACGCGATCGCCGGGGCGCCAGCGCGCGACGCCTTGACCGACCGCGGAAATCACGCCGCAGAACTCGAGGCCCGGCACGAAGGGCAAGGGTGGCTTGACCTGGTATTTGCCGGCCACCATCAGAAGGTCGGCGTGGTTGACGCCGGCCGCCTGCACTTGCACGAGGACTTCCCCCGCGGCGGGCACCGGCGCGGGGCGCTCACAAACCGTGACGCTCTGCGGCGGGCCGAACTGGCTAACGAGGGCTGCGCGCACGGGTCGATCGGTCGATGGGCTCGAGATGCGGCATACCGCAGGCCATGCGACTATATCGAATAGAGAGGGGATGAGCATGGCGGGTGCTGAAGAGAGCCTGCGGGCGCGCCTCGGGCCGGAGCTCCGTGTGGCGATCAAGGCGCGCGATGGTGCGCGCATCGCTGCGCTGCGCACCCTGGCCGCGGCGCTGGACAACGCCACCGCCGTGCCGATCGAGGACCCGGGGGTTGCGATGCCGTCCGCCGTGACGGAAGTGCCGCGAAAAGTGCTCACGGACGACGATGTCAGATCCATTCTGCTGCGCGAGATCGCGGAGCGGGCCGACGCGGCATTTGCTTTCGAGATGCACGGCTGTTTCGAAGAAGCGCTCGGTGTGAGGGCGGAAATCGCAATTCTCGAAGACTACGCCCGTGACATCGAGTCGGGGGAGCACGCCACGAGTACGGAGCGTGTGGACACGAGATGAAGCTCGCGAGCCTCGATCGATTCGCTTGGATCATCGCTTGTGTCGCGCTCGCGGCCACCCTCGCGGCGAGCACGCCGCACGCCGCGGGAGCCGCTCACGATGCGGAAGCGCGCTGCGATCGCGCTTGCCTCTATGGGCTGCTCGATCAATATCTCGACGCGCTCAAGGCTCACGATCCGTCGCAGGTTCCCTGGTCCGCGCAAGCGAAATACACGGAGAACAATGTCGCGCTGCGCGTCGGTGATGGGCTCTGGGGCACCACGCTCGGATTCGGCGGGTTTGCGGTGCGGTTCGCCGATCCGCAATCCGGTGGCATCGGCTACGACGGAATCGTCAGGGAGGCGGATACCGCATCACCGTTCGCGCTGCGCCTGAAAATCGTCGCCGGACGGATCGCGGAGGCCGAGGCGATGATCGCGCGCCCGGCGGAGGCCGGCGTGCCGTTCGTGAATACCGTCCGCACGCCCGTTCCGGCGCTCGAGACGATCCTGCCGCCGCCGGAGCGCAGCTCGCGTGCGCGTATGATCGCGCTGGCGGATGGCTACTTCAGCACGCTGCAGCAGAACGATGGGCATCTGCACACGGTGTTCGACCCTGATTGCAACCGGAACGAGGACGGCTTTCAAACAACCAATCATCCCGGTACGCCGTACGGCTTCATCATGGCCCTCGGCTGCGCCGAGCAATTTCGCCTTGGTTTCTACCACTTCGACGACCGGCTGCGCGACCGGCGCTACCTCGTAGTCGATGAGGAGCGGGGACTCGTGATGGCGGGCGGGTTCATCGATCATTCCGGCCGTCTCACCGAGTACCGGCTCACCGACGGGCGGCGCGTGAAAGCCAACATCGCCCATCCCAACAGCCTGTGCCTGCTCGAGACTTTCAAAATTCGCGCGGGAAAGATTCAGCAGGTCGAGGCAGTGTTCACCTCGGTGCCGTACCGGATGCCGTCGCCGTGGGTCGGCGCGGGGTTTCACTACGAGTGAGAGACAGGCTGTCCGGAGGCCCACGAGAGCAGGGCGGAATCGTGAAGGTCATCTTCACCAAGAAATCGGGCCGTACCCGCATGAGCTGCCGGCGAGCGGACGGGACGTTTACCTCGGCAGAGGTCGGACCGAGTCTGCCGGCTCATGACTTTGCGCATTTCATCGTCGAGCGGACGTTCGAGCTGCCTACGGGATTCTTCGTCAACGTGGCGAACGGTTACTCCTTGGAGCAGCTCTCGGATGCGGGGATCATCCGCTCTCTCGGACCCGAGCCCCTGGTGGCAGAGGTGCTGGCGCGCGCACTCGGTGAGCTCGTGACAGGCGCCTGCAATTGCGAGCAGTTCCCGGATCGGGTGGCCATGGAGCTCCGCCAGATGGGGCTCGATGTGCCCGCGGGCGTGAGCTCGGAAGGCGCGGAGCGCATGCTCATCGAGCTTCAGGGCCTGATGAGGCGCTTCGGCGAGCTGCAGCCGGGGGAGTCGATGGAGCTCGAATTCGCCGCTCGCGCCGGGCACGCATAGAGCACCCAGGACCGCGGGCGAAGGAGGCATCATGGACTCGCTGATTGAGCATCCCGGCGGCTGCCACTGCGGCCGCGTCCGCTTCGAGGTGCTC
>DASXNC010000466.1:0-2459 GCA_036495325.1 Steroidobacteraceae bacterium | reverse complement strand
CGCGCGACCTCGCGCTCGATCAATCCCTTCATCTCGCGCAGGCTCTCGAAGACTCCGTAATCGAGATAGCGCCGGTAGACGAACGGCCGCACGGCCGAGGCGTAGAGCTCCGCGTAACACTCTCTCCCTGTGATCGGGCGCGCCTTGATCCAGGCGTAGCGCTCCCAGTCGCGCCCGTGGCGCTGCATGTAATCCTCGAACGAGGCGAAGCTCGCCGCGAGCGGCCCGCTCTCTCCGAATGGCCGCAGGCGCAGGTCCACGCGGAAGACGAACCCGTCCTCAGTGCGCGCCCCGAGCAGCCGGAGGAGACCCTGTCCGAGCCGCGTGAAGAATTCCTCATTGGAGATGCTGCGTGCGGGGCTCTCGCCGGACCCGAGAGCGTCGGTGTCGCCGTGCTCGGGAAAGAGAAAGACGAGATCGATGTCGGAGGAGAAGTTGAGCTCGCGGCCGCCGAGCTTACCCATGGCGATGGTGAGCAGCGGCTGCGTGCCGCCGCTCGCTGCGCGCGGCTCGCCGTGGATTGCGGTGAGCCGCGCACGCGCGTAAGCGTATGCGGCATCGATCGCGTGATCCGCGAAAGCCGTCAACTCCGCGAGCGTCTCGGCGAGCGTGGCCCAGCCGGCGAGGTCGCGGTATGCGATGCGCACCATCTCGCGCCGGCGCCAGCGCCGCAGGCGCGCCATGAACTCTGTTTCCTCGAGCGGCTGGCCCGGCGACCAGCGTGGCGTCCTCGCGGCGTAGTAGCTGGCCGCGGTTTCCGCACCGCCGCGGAGCAGGTCTCCGCTCGCAATGAGCTCATCGAGCAGCGCGGGCTCGCGCGCGAGGGTATGGCCGATGAAGTCGCTCGCTCGCAGTACGCGCTCGAGCGATTCGCGAGCCGTCGCCGGCGTTTGAATGAGACCTTCGCCCGGGCGAGGCGAATCAGTTTCCGACATTACCGCCGAGGTCGTGGAAAGCGGCCGTGTCGTTGCGGCGAATGAGGCCCTTGAACACGGAGGAGTGGGCGTAGACCTGGGCCCCGTCCGAGGCATCGACGGCTCCCCCGCTCCCGTCGATGATGCTGTTGTCGACATGCACGCTTGCGCCGCGTGCGGCGATACCGACGCCGTGCGCCGTGATCGAGCTGTTCGTGATGTGCAGCTCGCAGCCCTGCTCGACGCTCACTGCATCGCCGTCAAATACCAGATTCCGGTTGTCGATCTGCCGCAGCTGCGCGCCCTGGCAGATGATGGGCTCGTGCCGATGCTCGACCGGCAGGTTCCGAGCAGCTCCCGCATCGCTCGTGCTCTCGGGTTGAGCCGCGCCCGTCGCGGGGCCCGCGGCTGTGATGCTGTAGCCGGGACCGGATGCGATCACACGCCCTCCGCTGCCCCCGCCCGAGGTGGAGTCGAGCCCGACCGCCTGGCGCGAGGTTCTCGAGCCAAGATCGGGTGGTGGGGCGGCGATCACGTCGTCGGCGCGTACCCGGCGCAGTTCGCCCGTGCTCTTCACGCGCACGGTGATCGTACGGGCCGCACGGTCTGACGAAACGACCTCGAGCGCGCCGTTGCGCGCGAGTGCATCGCGAGCCCAGTCGAGCTCTGCAGCACTCGCTCCACCGCCGGCCGCGTCGGCCGCATCGGCCTGTTCTGCGGCAGCGGCGGCTGCGGGGAACCCGGCGAGGGCGAGACCCGTGGCGCTCGCGGTGGCCAGGCACAGGGTGATCAATGCGGCCGCCGATTTGCCGGGCAGCCTCGCGGACGTGAATGGGGTCATGGGGTATCCCCGCGGAGTCGAAGCTGCCAAAGACATTACCGCAAAAAGAGGAAGACAGGCACATGGCGCGGCGCGCCGACAGACCCGAGCAGATAAAAAAAGACCCCGCCGTGAAGCGGGGTCCAATGTATTGCGCGGATTAGGGGGTCTTGCTCCGCGACTTTCCGGCCACCCCGCGCTTGGCGCGCGACGAGCGACCGTAACTGTCAAGCTGGTAGACCGCTCGCGTTGGCCTTAAGTTCCCTCGAGACGCCACGAGCGATCTGCCTCGGCACTTTACATATCCATGCCGCCCATGCCGCCCGGAGGACCGCCGTGGCTGTGCTCCTCGTCCTTCGGAGCATCTGCGACCATCACCTCGGTCGTGAGCAGCAGACCCGCGACGGAAGCCGCGTTCTGCAGCGCAAGACGGGTGACCTTCGTCGGGTCGAGAATCCCCTGGTCGATCAGGTCGCCGAACTCGCCGGTCGCAGCGTTGTATCCGAAGCTGCCCCGGCCTTCTTTGACCTTATTGAGAATCACGGCGGCATCTTCGCCGGCGTTCTCGACGATCTGACGGAGGGGCTCCTCGATCGAGCGCGACAGGATGCGGATGCCGACCGTCTGGTCCTCGTTCGCACCCTCGAGCTTGTCGAGCGCCTTCTGCACGCGGATCAGCGCCACACCGCCGCCCGGCACCACGCCCTCTTCGACGGCCGCACGGG
>DASXNC010000465.1:0-9245 GCA_036495325.1 Steroidobacteraceae bacterium | reverse complement strand
TCTTCCATTGCGTCGACGAGCGAGGCGCCCAGCTTGCGAAGGATCTTCGTCCCCCGCGTTTGCTCCTTCGGGTCGAGGCCGAGCGACTCGCAGACCTCGGTGAGCACGCGCACGTGATTGCGCGTTTGCTCGAGGTACTTGGTCCATTCCTCCTCGAGGGCCTCGTGCCGCGCGGACTTGAGCGCAGTCTCGTAGACCTTCACCCCACCGCGCTCGTGCTCTAGTGATTGAAGCAGCAGCTCTTTCAACAGTGTCGTTTCCATGCGACTCTCTCCCGATTTGAGTGCTCGGCGCGAAATCGAGCAAACCCTGTGCCCGCACGCGTGGCTTCAGCGCCACGTGCCCAAGCCTCGGCGTGGCGAGTCGGCAACCGCCCCGCCTCTGCGGCACAATGGCCGCGTGACAAACGCGCGCGGGTTCATTCTCCAGTCCACATACCGGCTGATGCCTCGCGGGAGCGGTCGGCGTGCGCCGGTCGTGCATCTGTATGGCCGGCTCGAGAACGGCGCCGGCTTTCTGGTGCGGGACGACCGCACGCGGCCCTTTTTCTATTTGCGCGCATCGGATGTGGAGCGTGCACGCTCGCTGCAGACGTGCGAGGCCGAACCGGTCGACCGAACGACCTTCGACGGCGAGCGGGTGGCTCGTGTGCAGGTGGAGGTACCGGGCGACGTGCCTCCCGTTCGCGACCGACTGCACGGGGCGGGCATCGAGACGTTCGAGGCGGACGTGCGCTTCGCGACGCGCTACCTGATCGATCGCCGCATCCGGGGCGGATGTGAGATCGAGGGGGATGCACGCTCGGCCCCGAGCGGCCTGATGGTGTTCGAGAACCCGACTCTGCGTCCCGCCGACGTGACGATCGAGCCGAACGTGCTGTCGTTCGACATCGAAACTGATGCCCACGGCGAGCGTCTCCTTGCAATCTCGCTCTTCGCGCGGGGCGTCGACGAGGTGCTGATCGTCGATGGCAGCGAGCGGCCGATGCCCGAACGTGCGACGCGATGCGCGAGCGAGCTCGCTGCGCTCCGCGCTTTCCGCGACCGGCTCGCCACACTCGATCCCGACGTGCTCACCGGCTGGAACATCGTCGATTTCGATCTCGCAGCGCTCGAGCGGATCGCTGCACGTCTGCGCGAGCCGCTCGATCTCGGGCGGGAGCCCGGCGCCATGCGCTTGCGCAGGCCCGAGGGCTATTTCGGCAGCGGCCAGGCCCTCATTCCGGGGCGCGTGGTACTCGATGGAATCGACCTGCTGCGCGGCGCCTTCGTACGGATGGAGGACTACTCGCTCGATGCCGTCGCGCGCGAAGTCCTCGGCGAGGGGAAGGCGGTCACCGGCGATGTGCGCGACAGAATGGCGGAGATTCTTCACAACTACCGCCACGACCTGCCCGCATTCGCGCTCTATTCCCGCACGGATGCCCGCCTCGCGTACCGAATCGTCGAGAAGCTCGACCTCGTGCGTCTCGCCTTCGCCCGTAGCCGGCTCACCGGAATGACGCCCGACAGGGTCTCGGCGAGTATCGCCTCGTTCGATTTCCTGTATCTCGCCGCGCTCGAACCCCTGCGCGTCGTCGCCCCGAGCGTGCGCGGAGACGATGCGCGCGTACATGCGGCGCAGCATGGCGGGCACGTGCTGGAGCCCGTGACCGGTCTGCATCGAAAAGTGTGGGTGTTCGATTTCAAAAGTCTCTATCCGAGCCTCATTCGCACGTTCAACATCGATCCGCTGAGCTACGTGGCGGGATCGCAGGCGGAGGCTTCCTCGAGCACTCGCTCCGGCGGCGATCCAATCGAGACGGCGAACGGTGCACTGATCGAGACGCCGGGGGGCGCATTCCGACGCGAGCCGGCGATCCTGCCTCGCCTGCTCGATGACCTGTTTCCCATGCGCGAGGCGGCAAAGCGGCGCGGCGACCAGGTGGCCGCGCACGCCATCAAAATCCTGATGAACTCGTTTTACGGCGTGCTCGGCACGCCCGCGTGTCGCTTCTTCAATCCGGCGCTCGCGAATGCCATCACCGGGCTCGGCAAGGAGATGCTGCTATGGTCGAAGCGCTGGTTCGAGGCCGCAGGATTTGAAGTGCTTTACGGGGATACGGACAGTCTGTTCGTGCGCTCGGGGCGCGATGATCCCGCCGCGGCTTGCGCCGAGGCGAAAAGTCTCGCGGCCGCGCTCAATACGGACCTCTCGCGCCACATCGAGGCGCGTTGGCGCGTGACGAGTCGGCTCGAGCTCGAATTCGAAAAGCTGTATCTCAAACTCTTTCTTCCGCATGCGCGCCACAGTACCCGCGGCGCGAGCAAGCGCTATGCGGGATTGCTGTACGGGCCTCGCGACACGGGCGACGCCGCCGGCGCGGACGTTGCGAGCGGCGCGGAGGGCGCAGCCGTCGAGTTTGTCGGTTTGGAGGTCGTGCGCCGCGACTGGACCGCGCTCGCGAAACGCGTCCAGCGCGAGCTCTATCAGCGACTGTTCACGGGCGAGCCGGTCGACACGTACCTTGCGGAGATCGTGAGGCGGGTCCGCCGCGGGGAGCTTGATGAGGAGCTCGTTTATCACAAGGGTTTGCGCAAGGACGCGAGCGCCTACACGACGACGACCCCGCCACACGTCGTAGCGGCGCGCAAATCGACCCAACCGCCGGGGCGTTCGATCCGTTATGTCCTGACGGTCGCGGGGCCCGAGCCGATCGACCACATCGAGCATCCGCTCGATCGCGAGCACTACGTAGCCAAGCAGGTGCGACCGGTCGCCGAGCCAGTCCTGGAGGCTCTCGGCCTGGATTTCGGGCGCGTCATCGGGGATACCCGCCAGCTCGAACTCTTGTGAGCGACCGATGCAGCGAGCGCCGAGGTCACTGCCCGGTGATTTGATCGAATACTCCGCCGTCGCCGAAGTGCTCCTTCTGCACCCGGCCCCAGCCGCCGAAATCCGCGATCGTTGCGAGCACGAGTTTCGGAAACTGCTGCGCGTACTGTGCGGCGATCTGCGGATCGCGCGGCCGGTAGAAATGCCGTGCGACGATCTGCTGCCCTTCCTTGCTGTAAAGGTACTCGAGGTACGCCTGCGCAACCTCGCGTGTGCCGTGGCGCAGCACCACCTGATCGACCACCGCCACGCACGGCTCGGCGAGAATGCTCACGCTCGGCACGACGATCTGGAACTGTCCGGCGCCGAGCTCGCGGAGCGCGAGAAACGCCTCGTTTTCCCATGCGAGCAGCACGTCCCCGATCCCGCGCTGCGCGAACGTCGTCGTCGAGCCGCGGGCGCCCGTGTCGAGGATCGGAACCTGCTTGTAGAGCTTGGCCAGAAACGCCCTCGCAGTCGCATCGGACCCGCCCGGCTGGCGGCGCGCCCACGCCCAGGCGGCGAGATAGTTCCAGCGGGCGCCCCCCGATGTCCTGGGGTTCGGTGTGATCACCGCGATCCCCGGCCGGGTGAGATCGCCCCAGTCGCGGATGCCCTTTGGATTGCCCTTGCGGACGAGGAGCACGATCGTCGAGGTATAAGGGGCGCTGTTGTCCGGAAGGCGGCTCTGCCAGTTGAGCGGCAGCAGCTTCCCGCGCGACGCGATCGCATCGATGTCGGCGGCCAGCGCGAGCGTCACGACATCCGCGGGCAGTCCGTTGATCACGGACTGGGCCTGAGTGCCCGAGCCACCATGGGATTGCCGGATGCTCACGACCTGACCGGTCTTCGCACGCCAGTAGCGCGCGAAGGCGGCATCGTATTCATTGTAGAGTTCGCGCGTCGGATCGTAGGAGGCGTTGAGCAGCGCGACGGTCGTCGCTGAGCGCGCGATCGATGCCCCGAGCGGCGCCGCGATGCAAATACCGGCGGCGCGCCCCGCGAGCGCCTGCAGTCCCGCGAGGAAACGGCGTCTGCCGAGATTCGTGTTGTCGTCCATGTGCGCGAGTGTAGCGGCGCGCGAAACGCCCTGCGGTAACAATCAGGTGACGTGCCTCGAGGCCCCACCGCCATGCAATGCCCTCAGCAGGTGCGTCTCGAGCCCTCGCGCCGCATCGGCGACCGACCGAGGTCCCCCGAGCGCCGCGAGCTGCGTGATCTCGAGGCCCGCATATCCGCAAGGGTTGATGCGCCCGAACGGCTCTAAATCCATGTTCACGTTGAGCGCGATCCCGTGATAGCTCGCACCGCGCCGGATGCGCAGTCCGACGCTCGCGAGCTTTCGTCCTTCGACGTAGACACCAGGCGCATCGCGCCGCGAGCGCGCCTCGATGCCGAGCCCGGCGACGTAGCCGATCACGGCGTCTTCGAGCGCCATGACGAGCTCGCGCACGCCGAGCCGGAGGCGCCTCAGATCAAGAAGCGGGTAGACCACCAGCTGCCCGGGACCGTGATAAGTCACCTGGCCGCCACGGTCGGTTTGAATGACGGGAATGTCGCCCGGCGCGAGCACATGCTCGAGCTTTCCGGCAAGCCCCAGAGTGAAGATCGGCGGATGCTCGAGGAGCCAGACCTCATCCGGCGTCGAGGCGTCGCGCTCGTCCGTGAAGCGCTGCATGGCACGCCACGTGGGCTCGTATTCGACGAGCCCGAGCCGGCGGAGAATGACGTCAGCGCCCGCCGGCGAGCACGCGGTTATCGAGCCCGGCATTGTTCTTGGCGAGCGCCCGCTCGGCGCGGTAGCTCGAGCGCACGAGCGGCCCGGCGACGCACTCCAGGAAACCGCGCGCTAGAGCCCACTCCCGATAGCGGTCGAAGTCCGCCGGCGCGACGAAACGCTCGACGGCGAGATGATTTGCCGTCGGACGCAAATATTGGCCGAGCGTGAGGATGTCGACATCGATCGCGCGCAGATCGTCCATCGTCTCGACGATCTCTGCATCGGTCTCGCCGAGGCCGAGCATGAGGCTCGTCTTCGTCAAAACGTGCCGCGCGCGGCGCTTCGCATGCTCGAGCACCCGCAGCGTCTGCTCGTATCCCGCGCGCGGGTCCCTGACCGGATGGGTCAAGCGACGCACGGTCTCCACGTTCTGAGCGAAGACATCGACGCCGGCATCGACGACTGTCTCCACGTCGCGGAGCACGCCCCGAAAATCGGGCGTCAGGGCCTCGACGGCCGTGCCGGGGTTACGTGCCTTGATCGCCCGCACGCAGGCGGCGTAGTGCGCCGCGCCTCCATCGGACAGGTCGTCGCGGTCGACAGAGGTGAGTACCACGTATTTGAGCTTCATCAGCTGGACGCTGCGCGCCGCGTTCGCCGGTTCCTCAGGATCGAGCCAGCCGCGCGGATTGCCGGTGTCGACCGAGCAGAACCGGCAGGCGCGAGTACAGACGGCGCCCATCAGCATGATCGTGGCCGTGCCGGCGTTCCAGCACTCCCCGATGTTCGGGCACTTCGCCTCCTCGCAGACCGTCGCGAGCCGATGCTCGTGGACGATCGCGCGAACGGCACCGTAGCCCGCCCCGGAGGGGGCCCGGACCTTGAGCCAGGGGGGCTTGCGGGCAGCCGCAGCGCTAGCCCCTGCTGCGCTCCTCGGCGCCGCCACGCGTGCCTTGATGCCGTCGCGGATGGCGGTGAAGCCCTGCGGCGTCACGTATTTCTCGCCGCTCGGGACGTGCCTCCCGCGTGCGTCAGCGGCCGCGGCCGCGGATAGCGGCTCGCTCGGCTCCTTCTCGACCACGACCGGAATGCGCCCGAGCTCCGACATGCCGCTATTGTATCGCAGGGGGGGCTCCGCCCCGGCCCCGCCGCCCGAGGCGGCCCCGGCCGCGCGGCTGCACCGCGCGCCGCAGCGCGCGCGGCCGCGCCGTGCCCGGTCCGGACACGGCCGTCGGCGCAACGTCTTCGAGTGCCGCGAGGTGCGGAATCGCCGCGCGCGCGAGCGCGAAATAATGCTCGTCCCGCTCCACCCCGATGCTCGAATATCCCACCGCCTCGGCCGCCGCGAGCGTCGAGCCGGAGCCGGCGAACGGATCGAGAACGATTCCCTCGGCGAGCGGCAGCACACCGCGCACGAGCGCGCGCAGGAAGCGTTGCGGCTTGAGGCTCGGGTGCGGGGCAAGCCTGCGCTCGCTCGCGCGCGTCGGCGCCGACCGGATCACATCCCCGAACGGCTGCGCGGCCGACGGCCTTCTGAACCCGCCGGTCTTCCAGCGGCGCAGATTGTCCTGCGCTCGCCCGTCGAGCCGTTTGCGAAAGAGCAGCCAGGGCTCCCACATGGAGCGCGGCATCACGCTCACGCCGGCGAACTCGACGTGTGCGGCCTTGGGCCGATCTCCCCCGCGCATCGTCATGACGAGCCGAGCGAGCTCGCCGCGCCGCTCGAGCCCGGCGCGCGTGAGCGCCCCCGAAACGATGAACGACACCAGCGGATGGCTCGCCACGACGACGTTTGCGCCCGGCACGAGCACGGGCAGCAGCGCACGCCCCAACTCGAAGAAGAACAGATCGAGCGAGTCGAGATCGCGCATCGTGAGCACGGTGAATCGCGGCAGGGGTGAGCGCTCGATGCCGTCGAGGGTCGGAGGTATCCGCCACACCCCGCCGCGTCCCGCGCGCAGCTTGGTCTGCTGCGCCGGCGAGTACTCGTTGAGCCCGTACGGCGGGTCGGTGACGACCGCATGAATGCTGCACGTCGGCTGTCGAGCGAGCCACGCGAAGCAGTCGCCGAGGTACAGCGTCGAGTGACCGTACCTGAACGAGCGCGGCGCAGCACGGTTCGGCGACCTTGCGGCCGAAGCGTCCACGCTAGCTCCGCGCACCCTGCTTCGAAGCCGCCCCGTGCTTACCGGCGGTCGCGCGCTCCGGCTCCGCCAGTCGCGCGTCGAGCGTCGCGAGCTGCTCCGGCGTGCCGAGGTTCATCCACCCGCCGTTGAAGAGCTCCCCGCGCAACCGTCCCGCAGCGATCGCACGCCTGAGCAGCGTGACGAGCGGAAAGCGACCCGGCGAGCACTCCGCGAACAGCTCGCGTCTGTACAAACCGATGTTCGCGTACGTGAGCGTCTCGCCTGCGCGCTCGACGACGCGATCACCGTCCAGAGCGAAGTCGCCGCGCGGATGAAAGGACGGATTGGGAACGAGCACGATCCGTGCGTCCGCCTCTGCATCGCGCGACGCTCCCGCATCGCGCGCCGGTCCGGCCACGTGTGTCAGCCGGCCAAAGTCGAAGTCGGTCCAGATGTCCCCGCTCACGACGAGGAAGGGCTCGGCGCCGAGATGCGGCAGCGCGTGGAGAACGCCGCCCCCGGTCTCGAGCGGCACGGGCCCCTCCTCGCTGTAGACGATGTGCACGCCGTAGGCGGCCCCGTCGCCGAGGGCCTCGCGGATCTGCGCTCCGAGCCACGAAAGATTGATCACAACCTCGCGGATGCCTGCGCGCGCGAGCCCGTCGAGCAGATGGCCGATGAGCGGTTTGCCGCCGGCCGAGAGCAGCGGCTTCGGCGTGCGATCGCTGAGCGGTCGCATCCGCTCACCCCGCCCCGCTGCGAGCACCATCGCCCTCATGCGGTGGCCCTCATGCGGCCGGTTTCGGCTGCACGGCGCGGGCGTTCGCCCGCGGCAGCTCGGGCGCTGCACGTCGCTCGAGCAGGCGTCCGAGCGCGGCGAGCTCGGGGTGCTGCCTGCAGGCTTCGAGGACGTACTGCAACGTAAGCGGCAGGTCGCGCAGATAGCCGCTCTTGCCGTCGCGATACCACAGCCGCGCAAAAATGCCGAGCACCTTGAGGTGTCTCTGTACCCCGATGAGATCGACCCAGCGGAGGAGCTCGAGATCGCTCGCTCGAGGCTCGAATCCCCGCGCGGCGAGCCGCGCGCGGTGCTCGCTTACCCACCGCTCGACCCGCTCTCGCGGCCAGGAGACGTAGCAATCCTTGAGGAGGGAGACGAGGTCGTACCCGAGCGGTCCGCGGAGCGCGTCCTGAAAATCGATCACCCCCGGATTGCGCCTCGCGAGCACCATGAGGTTGCGCGAGTGATAGTCCCGGTGAACGAAAACCTGCGGCTGTGCGAGCGCCTCGCCGATCAGCCACTCGAAGGTGTCGGTGAGGATCTCGCGCACCTCTGCCGTCAGTGCGAGCCCTAGATGCCGTCCCCAGAACCACTCCGGCATCAGCTCCATCTCCCGGAGCAGCGGCTCGCGATCGTAGGGCGCAAGCGCCCGGGCCGCCTCGCTGCCGCGCGCCTGGATGTCGGCGAGCGCATCGAGCGCATCGACGTAGAGCGGCTCCGGGTCTGCTCCGGCCTCGAGCCGCGAGAGATAGTGCACGTGTCCCAGGTCCTCGAGCAGGAGCAGCCCGCGCCGGGGGTCCGACTCGTGGACGTGCGGCACATGCACCGCGAGGGATTCGAGCAGCGCGCTTACCTTCAGATACGGGCGCACGTCCTCGCGGTCGGGCGGTGCATCCATGACGACGAACGTCCCGCGCGCGTGAAAAGCGCGGAAGTAGCGGCGAAAGCTGGCATCGTTCGACGCGGGTTCGATCCGCTCGACATCGAGCCCGAGCTCGCGCACGAGCCATTCCTGGATCAATGCGAGGCGTGCGTCGGCGGCAGTGCCCATCGGGAGGCCGGCGGCAGCACCGCTCGGCGAGTCGGCCTGGGACATGGAATTCCGTGGATGTCGAAGCGATCGAACGCGAAAGCGGTGCCGTCGCGCCATTATAATGCCCGGCCGCATGCTGCCTGCGCGAACACCGTCCCCGCTGTGCCGGCCGTCACGCCCGGGGCGACGCACGGAGCGCTCCGCGTGCGCCGCCGCAATACCCGCAATCTTCGCGCTGCTGGCTACGCTTTTTGCCCGGCACCCCGCGTACGCCGCGCCGCCGGCCACACCCCAACCCGGCACGACCCAGCCGGGCACAACCGCACCCGGCGCGCCGGCGCCCCGTGTCACCGCCGAGCGCCGCCGGCCCATGCTGTTCTGCCCCTCGGAAGTGCTCCCCGGCACACCAACCCCGAGGGAGACCAAGCCCGATCTGAACGCCGCGACCGACATCTTCTCCGACAAGGTGACACTCGACGCCAACGGCAATTACAGCCTCGAGGGAAACGTCCAGGTGCGCCAGGGTGATCGCAAGCTGACGGCCGAGCAGGCGCAGTTCGATAAAGCGACCGGTGCGGTGACCGCCAAGGGCTCGGTCGTGTATCAGGATCCGATCGTGCGCCTCTCGGGCCGCAGCGGGAACTATTCCGCGACGCAGGGGGCGGACGTGAGTTCCGCGGAGTTCGAGCTGCTGCAACGCTCCGCGCGAGGCTCGGCGAGCTCGATCGAGCT
>DASXNC010000464.1:0-3524 GCA_036495325.1 Steroidobacteraceae bacterium | reverse complement strand
ATCCTGCACCCGGGCGTTGCCGTGCCGACGGCGCGCGTCTTCCAGGCGTCTGAATTGACACGAAATACCCCCCTCATCACAATACGCGGCTTTTTCGAGTCGGGCGGCCGGAACGATTGCGAGCCGGTCGTGCGCGCGATGTATCCGGAAGTCGCGGACGCAATCGACTGGCTCGCGCGCCGCGCGCCGGCACGATTGACCGGAACCGGTTCCTGCATTTTTGCCCGATGCGCGAGTGCGGCCGAGGCCGAGCGGATCGCCGCCCGCGTCCCGGACTCTTGGCGGAGCTTCGTCGCCCGCGGCTTGAATGTCTCGCCGCTGCGAGAGAGATTGCAGACTTGAACGTGTGTCCAAATGCCGTTGGGGTGTCGCCAAGTGGTAAGGCAGCGGGTTTTGATCCCGCCATACGAAGGTTCGAATCCTTCCACCCCAGCCATGGGTGCGGCGCGGTCTGCGGCGCGGCCGAATGCGAGGCTCAGTCATGAGCGATGAGGCGTTTGCGCTTTTCGCCGGCCGCGCGAATCCGCATCTCGCGCAGGAGATTGCGCGGCATCTGACGATGCCGCTCGGGCGCTCGGAGGTCGGACGGTTCAGCGACGGCGAGGTGAAAGTCGAGCTGATGGAGAACGTCCGCGGACGGGACGTGTTCATTGTCCAGCCGACCAGCCCGCCGGTGAACGACCATCTGATGGAGCTGCTCGTGATGACCGACGCATGCCGGCGTGCGTCGGCAGCGCGGATCACGGCGGTGGTGCCGTATTTCGGCTATGCGCGGCAGGATCGGCGGATGCGCGGCGCGCGCTCCGCGATCAGTGCGAAGCTCGTCGCGAACATGCTCTCGAGCGCCGGGGTCCACCGTCTGCTCACGGTCGACCTGCACGCGGACCAGATCCAGGGATTCTTCGATATCCCGGTCGACAACGTGTACGCCTCGCCGGTGCTGCTCGGGGAGGTCTGGAAGCAGGGCTACCGCAACATGATCGTGGTATCCCCCGATGTGGGCGGCGTCGCGCGCGCACGGGCCTTCGCGAAGCGCCTCGATGATGCGGACCTCGCGATCATCGACAAGCGTCGCCCGCGAGCGAACGAGTCGAAGGTGATGAACATCATCGGCGAGGTCGACGGCAAGCACTGCGTGCTCGTCGATGATATGGTCGATACGGCGGGCACGCTGTGCCAGGCGGCGCAGGCGCTGAAGGACGAGGGTGCGGTGAAGGTCGTTGCGTACATCACGCACGCGCTGCTCTCCGGAGATGCGGTGAAGCGCATCTCGAGCTCTGCACTCGATGAGCTCGTGGTGACCGACACGATCCCGCTCTCGGATGAGGCGAGCGCCTGCTCGCGCATCCGGCGGCTCTCGGTCGCTGCGCTTCTTGCCGAGACGATCCGGCGGATCCGTGACGAGGAGTCGGTGAGCTCGCTGTACGTGGATTGATTGGCAGGCGCCTCTCTGGTCGCGGCGCGGCGTCGCGTTTGTTCGATGAACACTTGGAGTAAACATGCGCGTTTCGTTTGAATTCGGAGCCGACCGCCGCGAGGAGCCGGGCAAAGGTGCGAGCCGCCGCCTGCGCCATCGCGGCAAGGTTCCCGCAATCCTTTACGGCGGCGGCGAGCCGCCCCAGGCTCTCGTGCTCGATCAGCAGAATCTGCTCACGATGATCAGCAACGAGCGCTTCTACTCATCCATCGTGCGCCTGAAGATCGACGGCGCGGCGCAGGAGGCGATCATCAAGGACGTGCAGATGCATCCCGCGCGCAACGTGGTGTTGCACGTCGACTTGCAGCGCGTCCGCGAGAACGAGCGCATCCGCATCCGGCTGCCGATTCACTTCCGCAACGAGGCCGCCGCGCCCGGCGTGAAGCTGGAGGGCGGCATCGTCTCGCACATGCAGACCGACGTGGAAGTGGCCTGCCTGCCCAAGGATCTGCCGGAGTTCCTCGAGGTCGACGTCGCCGACCTGGGTCTCAACGAGACCAAGTTCCTCGCGGACATTCCGCTGCCCGCCGGCGTCGTGATCACAGACCTCGTCCACGGCAAGAATCGGCCGGTGGTCTCGATCCACAGCCCGCGTGCAGAGGAGCCCGAGCCGCTGGCAGCCGAGGCAGCCGCAGCGGCGGTGCCGGTGGAGGGTGCCGCCGCGGCGCCCGCCGCTGGAGCCCCCGGTGCTGCGGGAGCCGCTCCCGGAGCTGCGCCGGCGGGCGCTGGCGCTGGGGCGCCGGCTGCGGCCGACGCGAAGAAGGAAGGCGCGCCGGCGAAGAAGGAGGGGAAGAAGTAGCCGGGCAATCGGGCGCTATCGGCGGTCCTGCCGCTTTTGCCGAAAGGCTGCCGACGTGACGGGTACAGCGCTCAAAGTCATCGCCGGACTAGGCAATCCGGGCGCGCAGTACGCGCGCACGCGCCACAACGCCGGCTTCTGGCTGGTCGATGAGCTCGCGCGACGGCACGGCGGCACATTCCGGCTCGAGCCGCGGCACCAGGCGGAGCTCGCCCGCGTTCGGCTCGTCGGGACCGAGCTTTGGCTCGTGAAGCCGACGACCTACATGAACGCGAGCGGCACAGCGGTCGGCAGCGTGGCGCGTTTCTACAAGGCGGCAGCGGAGGAAGTGCTGGTCGCCTACGACGAGCTCGACTTCCCGCCCGGCAAGGTGCGGCTTCGGCAGGGCGGGGGGACCGCAGGCCACAACGGTGTCCTCGATGTGCTGACGCACCTCGGGGAGAGCTTCTGGCGGTTGCGAATCGGCATCGGCAAGCCGAGCGCGAAGGACGCAGGCATTGATCGTGTGCTGTCGCGTCCGTCCGCCGACGAGGAGAAGCTGATCACAGACACGATCGCCGCGGCTGCGGACGTGATTCCGGTGATGCTGGAGCAGGGCGCGCAAATTGCGATGAACCGGCTGCACTCGCGGGATACCTCCGCCGGGCCGGCCGGGGCGGCTGGGTCGCCGGACGAGTAAGCGCGCCAACGATGCCTATTCAATGCGGAATCGTCGGACTGCCGAACGTCGGCAAGTCGACCCTGTTCAATGCGCTCACGCGCGCACAGATCGCGGCCGAGAACTATCCGTTCTGCACGATCGATCCGAACGTGGGCGTCGTCCCCGTGCCCGACCCACGGCTCGAGCAGCTGGCCGCGATCGCCCACCCCGAGAAGATCGTGCCGACCGCGGTCGAGCTCGTCGACATCGCCGGGCTCGTGGCCGGCGCTTCCCAAGGCGAGGGTCTCGGCAATCAATTCCTCGCCCACATCAGGGAAGTCGACGCGCTCGCTCACGTCGTGCGCTGCTTCGAGAGCACGGACATCGTGCACGTGGCCGGCCGCATCGATCCCCTCGCGGACATCGAGACGATCAACACAGAGCTCGCCCTCGCGGACCTCGCGACCGTCGACAAGGCGCTCGATCGGGCGCTGCGCGCATCGAAAAGCGGCGACAAGGACGCGGCGCGCCGCCGCGATCTGTTCGAGCGGGTGAAGGCCCACCTCGACCGGGCGCAGCCTGCGCGCGCTCTCTCCCTGAGCGAGGAC
>DASXNC010000463.1:0-5058 GCA_036495325.1 Steroidobacteraceae bacterium | reverse complement strand
ACCGCCTCGCAGGCCGTGCCGCGCCGAAAGCCTGGAAATTCCGGCTGTTTCGCTCACCTGCGCCGACGTGTGGCGATCGAGGTCTTCGTTGTTGCAACGGCTCTGCGATGGCGCCGGCGCGACAGAATGCCGGGGGCCGTGATCAGAAAATGGGGCAGGCGTGATTCAAATCGGGGCGCGCGGGCGGCCGAAGGCGCATTCAAATGGGCAGAGAGCGCCAGTTTCGGTGCACCATTTGCGACGCCCCCGCCATCGCCAATCGTGCGCTCGAATGGCGCATGCGTGTGTGACTTGCGAGTTCGCAGAGCGGGGCACAGCGCACGGAGCGTGCGGATTCTGTAGGCAGCAGGCCCGCGGCGAGACCGCGAGCGCTTCGGATCAAATCAGTGCAACCGTGTCGAGCCCAGGTCGGCTCTCACGCGGACTCGCGCATTCTCCCCGTGAGCCGTCCGCCAGTATCGATTACTGCCTTTGTTTCAAGCCACTCCCGCGCATCCTCGGAATCGGACTCGAACCACCTGCCCGCACTGCCGAGACGGAAGCTGTAACCCCACGCGTCCATATCTGCGATCATCCGCTCACGTCCGACGCCGGGCAGCTCCTCGGACAGGAGAATCTGCAGGTAGCACACCGCCGCCTCCTCGAGATCGTCGCCGCCGGCGTCGGTGTCGAGTCCCGTGCGCCGCTCGGGCGTCATGCAGAGGTAGTGCGCCGCTTCGTGCAGGACGGAATGCACCGGCGTGTCGAGACGCGCGTAGAGCCGATCGCCTTTGAGGCCCGCCTCGCGTTCGCCCCAGTAGGAGCCCGGGATTTGCTCCTGCGGCGCAAGGAGCGCCAGATCGAGGCCGAAGCGATCGAGCAGAGCCGCGAGCGCGAGGCGATCGATGCCGGCGAGTGTCATGCAGCCGCTCATTGATCCTGCAGCGCCGTGGCTTCGGGTTGCGCCGCGGCGGCTTCCCGGGGTTGGAGCACCGCGCGCGGTGTCCTACAAGTTCCTGAGCCGCCGCATCACGACGTCGACGAGATCACGCGCAAGCGCGCCGCGCAGGATCGCCTCCTCGTTGTCCTTCGCGAGCAGCACGTGCTCATCGAAGCTGTAATCGCGGGAGAGGGAGACTTCCTGCTGCGGCAGCAGATCCTTCGTGCCGGATGAGACCGAGAAGCGAACCGTGTACGTAATCTCGTATTCGCGCGGCAGGTTCTGCGGGGACACGGCAAGCACGCGCGGAGTCACAGAGTCCTCCAGCAGATGCACGACGGCGGTAGCTCGCGAGCTGTCATCGGTCACCTGGGCTCCCGCGGTGAGGAGCGCCTTGCGCAGCCCTTGCGCAAAATCGGTCTGACGGTCCTGCGCCTCGACAAACGTCACCCCGAGCTGCTTCGGCAGCGGCGCATGGCCTTCCAGATGGAATCCGCACCCCGCGAACAACACTGCAACACCGGCTGGGAAGATCGCTGCGGACGGTTTCACGACTCGCTTTTCACACCACGATGTTGATCAGCTTGCCGCGCACGAGGATCACCTTCCTCACGGGCTTGCCGGCTACGAATTTGCGAACATGTTCGTCCGCGAGCGCCGCGGCCTTGACCGCCTCCTCGCTCGCCTCCGCGGCGACCGTCACGCGCCCGCGCAGCTTCCCGTTGACCTGCACGACGAGCTCGAGCTCATCCTGACGCAGCGCCGCCTCGCTCGGCTGCGGCATCGGCGCATCGAGCAGATCGCCTCGCTCCTCCGCGAACCCGAGCTCCACCCACAGCGCATGTGCGATGTGCGGCGCGACGGGGTACAGCGTCTGCAGCAGAACCCCTAAGCCTTCGCGCAGCAAGGCGGCGCTGGCGGGCGGCTCCGCGGGCAGTTCCCTCGCAGTCTCGAGCGCAATCAGCATCTTCATCGCCGCCGAGACGACGGTGTTGAACTTCATGCGCTGATAGTCGAACAACGCCTGCTGCAGCGTCACGTGCAGCTCGTGGCGCGTCTTCTTGAGCGCAGCATCGAGCGCCGGCGGAACGCTGCGCGGCGCGGCCGCGATCCGCTCGCGCTGCTCGTGACAGAAAGTCCACAGACGCCTGAGGAACCGGTGCACACCCTCGGCGCTCGCGTCCGACCAGGGCGCACTCTGATCCGGAGGTCCGGCGAACATCACGAATGCGCGTGCGCTGTCGGCGCCGAACTGCCGGATGAAAGTACCCGGCTCGACGACGTTGTTCTTGCTCTTCGACATCTTCTCGATGCCGCCATAGAGCACGGGCTTGCCGTCCTCCTTCGCCACGGCGCTGACTGGCACGCCGCGCTCGTCGAACTGCTGCTCGACTTCCGCGGGATAGAACCAGCGTTTCCTGCCGTTCGCGTCCTCGCGGTAATAGCAGTGCGCGAGCAGCATGCCCTGCGTGAACAGGCGTTTGAAAGGCTCGCCGAAGCTCGCGAGGGACAGATCGCGCATCACCTTCGTCCAGAATCGTGCGTAGAGCAGATGCAGGACGGCGTGCTCGATGCCGCCGATGTACTGGTCCATCGCCATCCAGTACTCGGTGCGCGCATCGACCATCGTCTCGGCGCCCGGACAGCAGTAGCGCATGAAGTACCAGGACGAATCGACGAACGTGTCCATCGTGTCGGTTTCCCGACGCGCGGGCTTGCCACACTTCGGGCACGAGCAGGCGAGAAAGCGCTCATCCTTGGCGAGCGGGTTGCCGGTTCCATCCGGCACCAAGTCCTCCGGTAACAGGACGGGCAGCGACGTCTCGGGCACCGGTACCGCGCCGCACGCGTCGCAATGGATGATCGGGATCGGCGTGCCCCAGTAGCGCTGGCGCGAGATGCCCCAGTCGCGCAGGCGCCATTGCACCCGCTTTTCCCCGAGACCGAGCGCGGCAAGATCCGCGGCCACGGCATCGACGGCCTCCTGGTAGCTCTTGCCGTCGTAATCGTAGCGACCATCCGGCGAGCGTGAATGAATGCAGCGGCTCCCTTCGGTCGAGGCGTACCACGGCTTCCACTCGGTCGGGGAGAACGCTTCCTCGCCCAGCGCGATCACCTGTTTGATCGGCAGCCCATAGCGCAAGGCGAATGCGAAGTCGCGCTCGTCGTGGCCGGGCACGCCCATCACGGCGCCTTCGCCATAGCCCATTAGGACGTAGTTGCCGATCCAGACCTCGACACGCTCGCCGCTCAGCGGATGCTCGACAAAGAAGCCCGTCGCAACGCCTTTCTTCTCCAGCGCGGCGAGCTCGGCGTCCGCCACGCCTCCCCGCTTGCATTCCTCGATGAACGTCTGCAGGCGCCGCGCGCCGCGGGCGACCTCGCGCTCGGCGAGCGCGCGCGCGAGCGGATGCTCCGGCGCGACCGCCACGAAGGTGACACCCATGATGGTGTCCGCGCGCGTGGTGAACACCCACAGGCGCTCGCTCTTTCCGTCGAGCTCGAAAGGAAATGCGAACCGCACGCCTTCGCTGCGTCCGATCCAGTTCTCCTGCATCGTCCGGACCTGCTCGGGCCAGCCTTCGAGGTCGTTGGTGACCTCATCGAGCAGCTCCTCGGCATAACGCGTGATCGCAAGGTAGTAGCCGGGGATCTCCCGCTTCTCGACCGGCGCTCCCGAGCGCCAGCCGCGCCCGTCCACCACCTGCTCGTTCGCGAGCACCGTCTGATCGACCGGATCCCAGTTGACGACCTGGGTCTTGCGATAGGCGATCCCGCCCTCGAGCATCTTCAGGAACAGCCACTGGTTCCAGCGGTAGTAGCCCGGATCGCAGGTCGTCACCTCGCGCGACCAATCGAACGCGAATCCCATCGGCGCGAACTGCGCCTTCATATCGGCGATGTTGGCGCGGGTCCACTCCGCGGGCGCGATCCCCTTCTCGATCGCTGCGTTCTCGGCGGGCAAGCCGAAGGCATCCCAGCCCATCGGCGTCATGACGTTGTAGCCGGACGACCGCATGAACCGGTACACGACGTCGTTCAGCGTGTAGTTGCGCATGTGCCCCATGTGCAGCTTGCCGCTCGGATACGGCAGCATCGAGCACACGTAGTACTTCCCTTTCGGGAATCGCGGGTCGTTCTCCTTCGCGCGGTAGGCCTCTAGTGCGCGCCAATGCTCCTGAGCGGCGCGCTCGACGGCCGCCGGATCGTAGGTCGGATCCATTCGATGCGATGCAGGCCGATACGATGCAGGTCGCTAGCGCACCTGCAATGGAATGTAGATCTGCGCGTCCTGTCTCTGGATGAGGAGCGCGAGCGTCTTACCCGCGCCCTTCGCATCCTGCTCGAGCTCGCGCTGCGTGTGAACGGGCTTGCCATTCACGCCGAGGATCACGTCCCCAGGCTGCACGCCCGCATCGGCGGCCGGACCGTTCGCGCGCTCCACGATCAGATCGCCCGCGGTCTGCGCCTGCTGCTTCTCATCCGGCGTCAGCGGTCGCACCGAAAGTCCGAGCTGCGCGACCTCGTTGCGCTGGTGTCCGGGCTGCGAGCGCGAGCCGGTCCGCTCCTGCTTCTCGTTGAGCTCCGCGACGTGCACGTCTGCCACGAGCTGTTGTTTGTTGCGCCAGATCGTGAGGTGTGCGTCGGTGCCCGGCTTCATGTTCGAGATGAGCGAGGAGACCTCGCCATAGCGATCGATCGGCTCTCCGTTGACCCCGAGGATCACATCGCCCGGCTTGATCCCTGCCTTGCCGGCCGGTCCGTCCGATTCGACCATGCTCACGAGCGCCCCCCGTGGGCGGTCGAGCCCGAAAGACTCGGCAAGCTGTGCGTTGAGGTCCTGGATGGTGACGCCGATGCGGCCGCGCACCACACGCCCGGTCCGGATGAGCTGCTGCTCGACGTTCACCGCGAGGTCGATCGGGATCGCGAACGAGAGGCCCATGTAGCCGCCCGTCTGGCTGAAGATCTGCGAGTTGACACCGACGACCTCTCCTCGCGCATTGAAGAGCGGCCCGCCGGAGTTGCCGGGATTGACGGCCACGTCGGTCTGGATGAACGGCACGTAGGTGTCGCCCGGCAGCGCGCGCGCCTTGGCGCTTACGATGCCCGAGGTCACGGTATTGTCGAAGCCGTAC
>DASXNC010000462.1:0-1923 GCA_036495325.1 Steroidobacteraceae bacterium | reverse complement strand
CAGCTTCTCGCGGCCGCAAGCCGCGCTCCGGGAGAGCTCCTCCATCGCATCCGCGATCCGGCCGATGCCGATGCGGAAGCATTCGATGATGAGCTGCTCCTTGCCCGCGACATAGTAGTAGATCGTCGGCTTGGTCACGTTGAGGAACGCGGCGATGTCATCGAGCGTCGTCGCGTGCACGCCGCGCTTGCGAAAAGCGCGCGCCGCCGCGGCGATCACGGCATCCCGCTTGTGCTGCCGCGCCCGCGCTCGCACGTGCGCGGGCTGCCACGGGGACTTTTGACCCCGGCGGGTGCGTCGTTCTAAACTCATGAGTACAAAGTCTACCACGGAGTAACCTAACGGTGCGACCGCTGCGCTTCGTCACGGCCGCGTCGCTCTTCGACGGCCACGACGCGGCGATCAACATGGTGCGCCGGTTGCTGCAGGCGCACGGCGCCGAAGTCGTGCATCTCGGCCACAACCGCAGCGTCGCGGACATCGTCTCGGCTGCGATCGAGGAGGATGCGGACGCGGTGGCGGTGAGCTCGTATCAGGGCGGCCACAACGAGTACTTCACCTATCTCGTCGACATGCTGCGCGAGCGCGATTGTGCGCACATCCGCGTGCTGGTGGGTGGCGGCGGCACGATCGCACCGCACGAGATCGCCGCACTCGAGCAATACGGGGTCGAGAAGGTCTACACGCCCGAGGACGGCCGGCGGCTCGGACTCGACGGAATGATCGAGGACGTGTTCGGCCGAGTGCGCGCGGCGCGCCGCCCGCCCTACCGGCCGGGACCGGTCTCGGCGGCGGCCCCGGCGCAGCTCGCGCGGACGATCACCGTGCTTGAGACCGCCGAAGCCGACGATCCCGGTCTCGAGCCCATCCGGCTCCAGATCGCCGCGGCGAAGCGTTCACACGCCGGTCGCACCGCACCCGTCATCGGGATCACGGGAACCGGTGGCGCGGGCAAGTCGAGCCTGCTCGATGAGCTGCTTGCCCGCTGGGTGCGCGTCTTTCCGGGGCGCCGCATTGGCGTCGTTGCGATGGACCCTACGAGGCGACGCAGCGGCGGGGCGCTGCTCGGAGACCGCATTCGCATGAACAGCCTCGACTCCGAGGCGATCTTCATGCGCTCGCTGGCGACGCGGCGCCAACATCTCGCAACTTCCGCGGTGCTGCACGAGATCGTCGAGCTCTATCAGGCCGCAGGCTTCGACCTCGTGCTCGTCGAGACCGCGGGCATCGGGCAGTCCGATTCCGAGATCGTCGATTTCGCCGACCTGTCGATCTACGTCATGACTGCCGAGTACGGCGCGGCAAGCCAGCTCGAGAAGATCGACATGCTCGATCTCGCCGACTTCATCGTGCTCAACAAGAGCGAGAAGCGCGGCGCCGAGGACAGCCTGCGCGACGTGCGCAAGCAGTGGAGGAGGAATCATCCTGAGCTCGCGGGCTCTCCCGATGGCGACCTTCCTGTTTTTGCGACCACGGCGAGCCGCTTCAACGACCCGGGCGTCGATAGGCTGTTCGCAGCGGTGTGCCGCGGGCTCGACTCGCTCGGGCCGAGCGGGCGGGCGTCCTCCTGGTCGTTGCCCGAGGGGGCCCTGGACGGCGTCGCGGGTGCTGCCGGTGTTGCCGGCGCTGCGAATGCTGCGGGGAGCGCCGCGAGAGATGCGAGGCGCGGGGCGCTGATTCCAGGCTCGCGCGTGCGCTATCTCGCCGAGATCGCCGAGCAGGGACGGGACGAGCGCGCGGGCATCGAGCGGCAGGCCGAGGCGGCGCACCGCGCGGGCGGACTGTACGAGGCGCTGAAGGCGCTCGGATACCCGGCCCTTCCAGCGCCTCTCGAGCGCTTCGCGGAGATGCCGGAGGCCGACGGAGGGCACCACGCTCTGATCGCGGCGTACCATGCCGCACTCGATGAGATGGGGGCCGAAG
>DASXNC010000461.1:0-5837 GCA_036495325.1 Steroidobacteraceae bacterium | reverse complement strand
CCATTTCGACGATGTACCTGCGCGATCCCTGGATGTGGCCGGAGATCTGGTACGACAACCCGCAGGTCGCGAATCCTCACCGCATCTATCCCGGCGACACCCTCGTGCTTGCCTACGGCGCGAACGGCCAACCGCAAATCCACGTGGAGCGCGGCGTTGAGAGCGGCGATGCTCTCCGTCTCGAGCCGCGCCTCAGAAGCACGCCCCTCGATGGGGGGATTCCGACGATTCCCTACTCGGCGATCGCCGCGTTTCTTTCGCGGCCCACGATCGTCTCGGCGAGCGAGGTTGCGCACGCACCGCACGTCATCGCCTTCCGCGACGAGCATCAAGCCGGCGGCACGGGCAACGAGGTGTACGTCCGCGGAATCGATGCGCCCGTGGGCGCGCGCTTCACGGTCATTCACGTCGGCGAGAAGCTGCGTGATCCGGACAATGGCCACGTGCTCGGCTTCGAGGGACTCTATACCGCGACGGCAGTCGTCGAGCGTCCGGGAGACCCTGCCAAGCTGCAGCTCCTCGATTCGGAGCGCGAGACGCTGCGCGGGGATGTGCTATTCGCCGTGCGGGAAAGCACGCCGCTCAACTTCGTCCCTCGCGCGCCGGCGCAGCCCGTTCGCGGGCGCATCATCACGGTCGTCGACGACGTGCATCTCATCGGCCAGTACAACATCGTGGCAATCAATCGCAGCACTAGCCACGGCGTCGATGCCGGCACGGTGCTCGCGGTCGACCAGGCCGGCGAGTTGGTTCCGGATCGCGGACCCGCCTCCTACGACAGCTGGGGTCGCGGCGACACGTTTGCGCATCACGTGCGACTCCCTGAGGAGCGCGCGGGCACGGTGCTGGTCTTCAAAGCCTTCGACCGCATGAGCTACGCGCTCGTCGTCGGCGCCTCCGAGCAGATGCGCGTCAAGGATATCGTGCGCAATCCTTGAGCAATCCGGCGCCGTGCGCACGCGCGGCGCCGCGACTTCGGCATGCTCGACGCAATGGACGAGCGTCGTGCCGCCGCACTTTTTGCCCGCCTTCCTTCACTCACGGCGCAGGACGTGCACGCGGCCCTCGCTCGCGCGGGCGACCTGGCGGCAGCGGCGGAGCTGATTCGCGCATCGCACGGGGTACGCGCCGTAGCGGAGCCGCTGCTCGACCACGATCTGCGCTGGCTGGAAGCGAGCGGTGCCACTGCCGTCCTTTGCACCTCGGCGCTCTTCCCCGCGCGACTTGCCGGGACGGCGGAGGCGCCGCCTGTCATTTATGTGCTCGGTGATGTCCGCACGCTCGCCAAACCGCAGGTGGCAATGGTCGGCTCGCGCCGCGCGACACCTGCAGGACTCGCCACCGCGCATGAGATAGCCGTCGCTCTCGCGCGCGCAGGTTTCACTGTAGCGAGCGGGCTTGCTGTCGGCATCGACGCCGCCTGCCACGAGGGCGCGCTCGAGGCGGGGGGCGCAACGCTCGCGGTCTGCGCCCACGGTCTCGATGTGCTCTATCCGCGCCTGCATCATTCCCTCGCGCAGCGCATCCGCGAGGGCGGCGCACTCATCTCGCGATTCCCTCCGGGAACGCCACCAGCCCGATGGCGCTTTCCCGCGCGCGGGCGGATGTTGAGCGGTATCGCTCTGGCGACGCTCGTGGTCGAGGCGGCGCGCAGCAGCGGCTCGCTTCATACTGCAAATGCTGCGATGCGACAGGGTCGACCGGTGTACGCCGTGCCGGGCTCCATCCGCAGCCCCGTCTCGGCTGGATGCCACGCGCTCATCAAGTCCGGAGCGCGAATCGCGGAGAATGCCGCGGACGTGCTCCGTGGGCTCGAGATTTATACGAAAAATCAAATACCTACTAACACTTACCGGCCCGAGCTCCGTGCGGCTCCGACGGGGGCGCCATTGGACAAGGCTTCCGAAATCCTGTTAGATGCGCTCGGCTTCGAGCCGGTGAGCCTCAATACGCTCGTTGAACGCACCGGGCTGCCGTCGAGCGGCATTGCATCGCTGCTGCTAGGGCTGGAGCTCGCGGGACGTGTCGCGCCTCAACCCGGCGGCCGCTATTCACGCCTGTCTTGAAGTGTGCCGATGACAACCAGTGTTCTCGACATCCTGATCTACGTCTTCGACCGCTACATGCTCGATGAAGCGCCGGAGATGCTCGAGCGGGACGATCTCGCCCGCGACCTCGAGCGCGCGGGATTCGGTCACGCTCACGTCGAGCGCGCGCTCGACTGGCTCGCCGCGCTGGTCGAGGCTGCGAACCGCAGTCCGGAGCGATCCGGCTCGACCTCGATCGCGGGCGCCACGGCCGAGGCCGGCGACGGTAGCGACCGCGCGCGTGCGGCCGGCGCCTTCCGAATCTTCTCCGAGTGCGAGGCCGCGCGGTTGTCGACGGAATGCCGCGGGTTTTTGATGACGCTCGAGCGCCTGAATGTACTCACCGCGCAACAGCGCGAGATCGTCGTCGAGCGCATGCTCGCCCTCGACGCAGACGAGCTCGACACCGAGCAACTCAAATGGGTGGTGCTGATGGTGCTGTCGAGCCAGCCCGATGGTGGCCAGGCGTTCGCTCGCATGGAGGACCTTGCGCTTGGACCGGCCCCCCGCCCCCCGCACTGAGAGCCGCCGGCCGAGCGCACGTTTTGACCGCGGCCCCGACCAAACATGGCCGTTCATGGCCGCGTTGCAGCCCGGCCCATCATGATCGGGCGCTCGCTGCTCCAAGCGCGGCTCGCCCACGACCTTTCGATTTGAGGACCCGATAAGCTCATGGCCGACAATCTGGTCGTAGTTGAATCGCCCGCCAAGGCGCGCACCATCAAGAAGTACCTCGGCAAGGACTTCGAGGTCCTCGCCTCCTACGGGCACGTTCGCGACCTCGTACCGAAGGAGGGCGCGGTCAATCCCGATCGCCGCTTCGCCATGCAGTACCAGGTGCTCGAGAAAAGCGAGCGCCACGTCGAGGCCATCGTCCGCGGTTTGCGCAAATCAAAAGCCCTGCTGCTCGCGACCGATCCGGACCGCGAGGGCGAGGCGATCGCTTGGCATCTCACCGAGATCCTCGAGTCCCGCGGAGAGCTCCGCGGCAAGCAGGTCCACCGCGTCGTCTTCCACGAGATCACCCGCAACGCGATCCGCGACGCGGTCGCCAAACCGCGCAATATCGCGGCCGAGCTCGTGAACGCGCAGCAGGCCCGGCGCGCGCTCGACTACCTCGTCGGATTCAACCTCTCACCGCTTCTTTGGAAGAAGGTGCGGCGCGGCCTTTCCGCGGGGCGCGTACAGAGTCCCGCACTGCGCATGATCTGCGAGCGCGAGGAAGAGATCGCCGCCTTCGAGGCTCGCGAGTACTGGACGATCGAGGGCGAGGGCGAGCACTCGGCGCAGCGCTTCCCGCTCAAGCTCCTCGAGTACCGCGGAGAGAAGGTCGAGCAGTTCAGCTTCGTCGACGAGGCGACGGCGCGCGAGGTGGAGCGCTCGATCGTCGCCGCGGCCGACTCGCACCTCACCGTGGTCGCGGTCGATCGCAAGCAGCGCCGCCGCAACCCGGCGCCGCCGTTCACCACTTCGACGCTTCAGCAGGAGGCGGCCCGCAAGCTCGGCTTCAACGCGCGTCGCACGATGCGCCTCGCGCAGCAGCTGTACGAGGGCGTCGACATCGGCGAGGGCAGCGTCGGCCTCATCACCTACATGCGCACGGACTCGGTCGCGCTCGCCTCCGAGGCGGTCACCGAGATTCGCTCCGTCGCTGCCCGGCTCTATGGGGCCGAGGAGGTGGCCGAGGAGCCGCGCATCTACAAGACGAAGTCGAAGAACGCCCAGGAAGCGCATGAGGCGATTCGGCCGACGTCCGCGGCCATCGTGCCGGCCGACATCGAGGGCAAGCTGGACGGGGATCTCTTCCGGCTCTACACGCTCATCTGGCGCCGCGCGGTCGCCTCGCAGATGAGCCATGCGATCTTTGATACGGTCGCCGTCGACCTGCTCGCGGGAGCCGATGGACCGCAACACCACCTGCTTCGCGCGAACGGGTCGACGCTCGTGAAGCCGGGCTACATCGCGGTTTACCAGGAGGACTCGGACGATGCGGCGGCGAAGACCGAGGACGGCGATCACGCGCTCCCCGTCATGAACGAGGGCGATCGCGTGAAGCTGCTCGGCATTCGCGCGGAGCAGCACTTCACCGAGCCGCCGCCTCGCTATAGCGAGGCCTCCCTCGTCAAGGCGCTCGAGGAACACGGCATCGGCCGCCCCTCGACGTACGCCGCCATCATCTCGACGCTTCAGGACCGCGAGTACGTCGAGATGGACAACCGCCGCTTCGTGCCGACGGATATCGGGAAGATCGTCAATCGCTTTCTGACGCACCATTTCCACAGGTACGTCGAGTACGGCTTCACCGCGGCGATGGAGGACGAGCTCGACGCCGTCTCGCGCGGCGAGGAGGACTGGACGGCGCCGCTCGAGAAATTCTGGAAGCCGTTCATCCGCGACGTGCAAAGGACGGACAAGAACGTCTCGCGCGAAGAGGTCGCGCAGGCGCGCGAGATCGGGCGCGACCCCGCCACAGGCAAGCCCGTGACCGTGCGCATGGGCCGATACGGACCCTTCGTACAGATCGGCTCCAAGGAGGACGAGGAGAAGCCCCGCTTCGCCGGCCTGCGCCCCGGCCAGAAGATGGACGCGATCACGCTCGCCGCGGCGCTCGAGCTCTTCAAGCTGCCGCGCGCGCTCGGCGAGACTGCAACGGGCGAGCCGATCCTCACAAATATCGGGCGCTTCGGTCCGTACGTGAAGTACGGCGACAAGTACGTGTCTCTCAAGGGCGACGATCCGTACGAGATCACGCTCGAGCGGGCTCTCGAGGTGATCCGTCTCAAACAGGAAGCGGACGCCAACCGGATCATCGCCAATTTCGCCGACGGACTTCAGGTGCTCAACGGGCGCTACGGACCGTACATCACGGACGGCCGCAAGAACGCGAAGATCCCGAAAGACCGCGACCCGAAATCGTTGACCGAAGAGGAATGCCGCGAGCTGATCGCGCAGGCGCCCGAGCGGCCTCGGCGCTTCGGGCGCGCGGGACCCGGGGGGCGTGCAGGGCGCGCAGGAAGGGGACGAGGCGCCGCGGCTGCCGGCGACGCTCGGCTCGCCGGAGGCGCGGGTGCGGAGCGACGTCCGGAAGGTAACGGGGCTCCCGCGAGCAGCGAAACTCAGGGTGCCGATACGACACGCGCAGCCGCGGTCAGAGCGCCTCGCGAGCGGCGCCGTCCGACCGCTGCGCGCTCCCATGTAGCGCGGGGAATCGCCGCGCGGGCCGCCAAGTCGGGTGCCGTGCGGTCAGGTAACGGGGCCGATGCGGCGAGCGGCGCGGAGAAGCGTGCGCGGGGCGCCGGCGCCGAGCGGCACAGCGAGGGGCGCGCCAAGTCGGGCGCCGCTCGTCGTCCCGCCAAATCCGCCCCAGCGAGCAAGCCAGCGCGCAATCGCGGCACTCGCAAGGCGGGGCGGACCGGCTCGCGACGTGCCCGCTGAGGCAGCGAGGCCATCCGCTACCGTCATCGATTCCACGCCGGCAACTTCGCGGACGTGCACAAGCACGTTGCGCTCTGCGCGCTGCTGAAGGCACTCGCGCGCAAGGAAAAGGGATTCTTCTATCTCGAGACGCATGCAGGTCGCGGCTCGTACGATCTCTCGAGTTCCGCCGAGGGCCGCGCCTCCGTGACGGCGATCGAGCGCGTCATGGCGACGCGCGCCGGCGGCACTCATCCAGAGCTCGGTGCCTATGCCGAAGCGGTCGCAAGCTGGCGGGCGCGCACCGGCAAACCCGACGCGTATCCCGGCTCGCCC
>DASXNC010000460.1:0-1927 GCA_036495325.1 Steroidobacteraceae bacterium | reverse complement strand
CGGCGTCCAGGTCGCGGCCATCACGCGCCGCGCCGACGGCTATTTCATCGTGCACGTAGACAGCGAGAAGCTAAACGACTTCCCGCTCGTCAACGGTGCCCCGATCGGCGCACAGGCCCGCCGCCTCACCGACAACGACGTGATTCAGCTCGCCGGCGTGAAGATGGGATTCTTCGAAGCGTAGCTGTTCTTCGCCGCCTAGCTGTTCTTGCGACCGCGGCGGCCCTCGGCGCGCGATCAGTCACGCCGCGACTGATCGGACACCCTCGCAGCACGCTCGGCGTTCGGATGATGTGCGGTCCGTGCGCCCGACCTCGTGTCGCGGTCCGGATGAGCGTGCCGCTCCGTAGTGAACCACACGACCACATCCCACGCGTTGTGGATACCTATGGTCAGAAGCAGAAGCGTCGCGAAAGCGACGATGTCGAGCGATAGCGGCGGATATGGCGTCATGAGAAACGCGGCGGCAAGCAGAGACAGATAGCTGAGCGTAGGCAGCACGATGTTCCAGGCCCAGTCCGCCACGAACGGGCGGTAGTTCGGGCGCATCGCAGTTATCAAGCGCAGCACGCGCGCGGTGTAGACGATCCCGGCCACGCTCGGCGCGCCGACGCAGATCGCTGCACTCAAGACCGTTTGCCGGGGGATGCATAGAAGCGCCGAGATCCAGAGTGCCACACCGAAATGAACGGCGGTCGGCGTGATGAACGCGCGCAAGCCGGTCAGCCGCGTTGCGGCGGATTCCGCGCGCACGGGATCGCCTGAGATCGTGATCACGACGAACGTCAATCCCGTCAGAGCGCCGGCCGATGTGCCGATGATGACGTAGAAATTGGACCAGTCGGCGAGAGGCAGGATTGCGTGGAGCGCCGTGGGGGACATCGGTCCATCTTAGCGCGAACCTGTCGGTCGGATCAGATCGCCTCGCGCGGCACGCGCGCTCTGACTCCGCACAGGAGCTCGTAGGCAACGGTACCCGCGTGCGCAGCGATCTCGGTTACTTCGAGTCCGCGACCCCAGAGCACGCAGCGGGTGCCGACTTCCACTTCGGGGAGCTCCGTCACGTCGACCGCGATCATGTCCATCGCGACGCGGCCCACGAGCGCCGCACGCCGCCCGTTCACGAGCACGGGCGCGCCGGTCGCGAGACTGCGCGGGAGGCCGTCGCCGTATCCGCCCGCGAGGATCGCAATGCGCGAGTCGCGCTCCGCTGCCCAAGTGCCGCCATAGCCCACGGTCTCACCACGCGGCACGCGCCGCACTGTGATGACCGTCGAGGCGAGTGTCATGGCTGGTATCAGTCCGAATTCCGGGCTCGATTCGCCGAGGAACGGCGAGATGCCGTACAGCGCGAGCCCGGGTCGCACCCAATCCCCGCAACCACCTTTCCAGCCGAGGATCCCCGCGGAATTTCCGATGCTGCGGGCGAGCCCGAGCTGCGCCGTGAGCGCATCGAAGCGATCGATCTGCAGACGGGTCATGGGGCAGTCGCGCTCGTCCGCCCGCGCGAGATGCGTCATGACGCGAATCTCGGCGGCTCGCGCCGCGAGCCCCTGCACTCGCGCAAGCACCGCCGGAAACTCCTCCTCGCGGAAGCCGAGGCGGTTCATCCCCGTGTCGATCTTCAACCACACGACGAAGCGGTGCGTTCCCGCATGACGCTCGAGAAGCGCCACCTGAAGAGGATCGTGCACGACGATCTCGAAACGATGCTCGGCCGCCTCCGCGAGCTGCTCGGCGCTGAACACGCCCTCTAGCAGAATGATCGTTTGGCGAATACCCGCCTCACGAAGAGCGATGCCCTCCTCGAGCCGTGCGACGGCGAACGCGTCGGCCTCCGGCAGCGCGAGCGCCGTCGGCACGAGCCCGTGACCATAGGCGTTCGCCTTCACGACCGCCATCACGCGGGAGCCTGGCGCGCGGGCCT
>DASXNC010000459.1:0-5002 GCA_036495325.1 Steroidobacteraceae bacterium | reverse complement strand
GAGCGCCTGCGCTTCATCGCGCTCGAGAACCTCCCGGGAAGCTATCCCTTCACGGGCGGCGTTTACCCTTACCGGCGCGAGGCAGAGGAGCCGACGCGCATGTTCGCCGGCGAGGGCCCGCCGGAGCGCACCAACCTGCGCTTTCACTACCTGGCGCGCGGACATGCGGCGGCGCGGCTCTCGACGGCTTTCGATTCGACGACGCTCTACGGCGAGGACCCCGACACCCGGCCCGACGTGTACGGGCGCACGGGCAATTCGGGCGTGTCGATCGCGACCCTCGACGACATGAAGAAGCTCTATTCGGGCTTCGATCTCACCGCGCCGACCACTTCGGTATCGATGACCATCAACGGCCCGGCGCCGATGATTCTCGCGATGTTCATGAACACAGCGATCGATCAGCGGATCGAGCGGTATTTGAAAGAGACCGGACGCTGGGACGAGGCGCAGCGCCGGATCGCGGCGCGGATCGAGGAGGGGACGGCGCGCGGTATCCCACCACCGCGCTACGCAGGTGAGCGCGCGGCCGGGCACGACGGAGCCGGCCTCGGACTCCTCGGCGTCGCTGGCGAGGAACTCGTGGAGGCAGAGCTTTACGAGCGAATCAAAGCGGAGACGCTCTCGGCCGTGCGCGGCACCGTGCAGGCCGACATTCTCAAAGAGGATCAGGCGCAGAACACGTGCATCTTCTCGACGGAGTTCGCTCTGCGCATGATGGGAGACGTGCAGGAGTACTTCATCGCGCAGCGGATCCGCAACTTCTACTCCGTCTCGGTATCCGGGTACCACATCGCCGAGGCGGGAGCGAATCCGGTCACGCAGCTCGCCTTCACGCTCGCAAACGGTTTCACGCTCGTCGAGTACTATCTCGCGCGCGGCATGCGCATCGACGACTTCGCGCCCAACCTGTCGTTCTTTTTCTCGAACGGCATGGACCCGGAATACGCCGTGATCGGCCGCGTCGCCCGACGCATCTGGGCGCGAGCGATGCGGCACCTCTATGATGCCGGCGCACGCAGCCAGATGCTGAAATACCACGTGCAGACTTCGGGACGAAGCCTGCATGCGCGCGAGATGGCATTCAACGATTTCCGGACGACGCTGCAGGCGCTCTATGCCCTGTTCGACAACTGCAACAGCCTGCATACGAATGCCTACGACGAGGCGCTCACGACGCCGACGGAGGAGAGCGTGCGGCGCGCCGTCGCGATCCAGCTCATCATCAATCGCGAGCTCGGCCTCAATTTCATCCAGAATCCCTGGCAGGGCTCTTTCGCGCTCGAGTACCTGACGGACCTCGTCGAGGAGGCGGTGTATCGCGAGCTCGAGGCGCTCTCCGAGCGCGGCGGGGTGCTCGGCGCCATGGAGACGATGTACCAGCGCGGCAAGATCCAGGACGAATCGCTCAACTACGAGCGCCGCAAGCACGACGGGAGCCTCCCCATCGTCGGCGTCAACACCTTTCTCTCGGGCGGCGACTCGAGCGCCGAGCACGAGCGCGCGCAGCTCATTCGCTCGAGCGACGAGGAGAAGCGCGCACAGGTGGCGGCGGTGCGCGCATTCCAGGCGCGCAACGCGGAGCGCTCGCCGGCGGCGCTCAGGCAACTGCAGCAGGTGGCGATGCGCGGCGGAAACGTGTTCGCGGAGCTGATGCAGGCGGTGAAGTGCTGCTCGCTCGGGCAGATCACGCACGCGCTCTATCAGGTCGGGGGCCGGTATCGGCGGAACATGTAGCGCGCGCGGCTCTGGGCTCTCAGGCCGCGGCGAGGTCGGGCTCCGCGAGCCTCGTGAGGATCGCCGAGCGCGCCCGCTCGCGCAGCTCGTGAGCCGCCTCCTCGGTATCGCCGCTCTTTGAGCTCAATGCAGGCAGCAGCTCGATGGTGATAGTCGCGGGGCGCGGCAGGATCGAGCCCGGCGGAAGCGCCGCGCGGGTACCGCGGACCACGGCAGGGACGACGGGGCAGCCCGCGCGAGCGGCGGTGATGAACGCGCCCGCATGGAACTTGAGCAGCCCGGGCTGCGGCGAGAACGTACCTTCGGGGAAGAAGACCAGCGACTGCCCGCGAGCGGCATTGCGAAACAGGCGCCGCGCGTCCGCGGCGCCCTTGCTGCGGTTGTAACGCTCGACGAATTCCGCGCCGATCCGGCGCAGCATCGCCGCGACGAGCGGCACGTCGGCCATCTCGCGTTTGATGACGAACCCGAATCGCGGCGGAAGCGCCGCGGTGAACACCACACCGTCGAGATAGCTCGCGTGATTCGCGACGACCACGCACGGTTCGGCGGGAAGCCCCTCGAGTCCGTTCACCTCCAGCCGCATCCCCGCGAGCCGCAGGAACATCCGCGACCCTGCGCGCGCGATGGCCCGGCGTCGCGCCAGCCCCGGCGTGACGAGCACCAGGACGAGCGCAGCGAGGCCCGCGGCGAGAAATAGTGCGATCGCGTACGTGCCGTAGAGGATGCGCTTCAAATGATCCATGTGAACTGGTTCTCGTTATGTCACGCCCGAGGTTGAGGGTGTGACCAGGGTCACTCCGGCTGTTGAGAGCCTCTCCCCATACTTTACCGGCACGCTCACGGCTACGAATGCGCCGTGATCGACGGGTGCGCCGAGGCGTGCGCGGATTCTCTTCAGGTGAGGCCGAACTTGTCTAAGCATGCCGCAGCAGCCGTGAACCCCGCGCCGCCCGACGCCTCCGATCCGGCCGTCTCGCGGTTCCTCGACGCCGTGTGGATGGAGCGAGGCCTCTCATCGAACACCCTCGCCGCGTACCGCGCGGACCTCACGGCTCTCTCGCGCTGGCTCGCCGAGCGCCACATCGTGATGGTGGAAACCTCGCGGGCAGACCTCGAGAATTTCATCGCCTTCCGCGTGAACGCCGGTGCCCGGCCGCGCTCGACGGCGCGTCAGCTCTCGAGCTTCCGGCGTTTCTTCCGTTACCTGGTACGCGAGAGCGTCATCCGCGAGGACCCGACGGCGGAGATCGCGATGCCGAAGATCGGCCGCTCGTTGCCGAGATCCCTCACGGAGGAGGAGGTCGAGGCGCTGCTCGGCGCTCCACAGGTTGCCGATCCGCTCGGCCACCGCGACCGCACCATGCTCGAGGTCCTGTACGCGACGGGGCTGCGAGTCTCTGAGCTCGTCAATCTGCGGCACTCGCAGGTGAGCCTCAACCAGGGCGTTATCCGCATCCTCGGCAAGGGCAATCGCGAGCGGCTGATCCCGCTCGGCGAGGAGGCGATGCGCTGGCTCGGGGAATTCGCCCGCGCACCGCGCGGCGAGATACTGCTCGAGCGGCAATCCGATTACCTCTTTCCAACGCGGCGTGGAGAGCGCATGACGCGCCAGGCCTTCTGGCACATCATCAAGCGCTACGCCCGCAAGGCGTGCGTCGACAAGGAGCTCTCGCCGCACACGCTGCGGCACGCGTTCGCGACGCACCTCCTCAACCACGGCGCGGACCTGCGCGTGGTGCAGATGCTGCTCGGACACAGCGACCTGTCAACGACGCAGATCTATACCCATGTCGCGCGGGAGCGCATGAAGGAGCTGCACTCGCAGCACCACCCGCGCGGGTGAGTCCGAGCCCCTGCCAGGGATGCCGTGAGCCGTCCGAGAGGCGGACGCCGGGTTCAGAGGTCTGCGGGCTGCCGGCTTGGCGGTGCGAATGTAGGCTCTGCTACACTCAGTGGGCCGTGTTCGGAGAACCTTCCGGCACATGGCGGGTCGAACGGCGCAACTAGCACCCGAGTCTCGACAATGAAGTCCCTCCCGGCTTTCCTCGCCATCGCATGTACCGCGCTCGCGTGCGGCCTCCTCGGACAGGTCCATGCGGCGAGCGGCGTTCAAGCCGCGCCCGCACCGCAGCCGCACCCCGCCGCGAGCACGAGCACGGATCCGCGCGCCCTGATCGCGAGCAAGGTTCCCGGGGCGAAACCCGAGGACGTGCGGGCCACACCGATTCCTGGCCTGTACGAAATCATGCGCGGGACCGACGCCGCGTATGTCACCGCAGACGGGAAGTATGCGATCGCGGGTGATCTGTACGACCTGCGCTCGAACGTCAACCTGACGGATAACGAGCGGCGCGCGACGCGGCTCAAGCTCCTCGATCAGATTCCGGAATCGCAGATGGTGATCTTCGGAGCGACGAGCGCGCCGCACACGATCACGGTGTTTACGGATGTGGACTGTCCGTACTGCCGCAAGCTGCACAGCCAGATTGCGGACTACAACCGGCTCGGCATCCGCGTGCGGTACATGTTTTACCCGCGCACGGGCCCGAACACTCCCTCATGGACGCGGGCGGAAGAGGTGTGGTGCTCGTCCGATCGCCACACCGCTCTGACGGAAGCGAAGCTCGGCGAGACGCTGCACGTGAAGGTTTGTCCGAACACGCCGGTCGCGCGGGAGTACGAGCTCGGCCGAGAGCTCGACATACAAGGGACTCCGGCCATCGTCCTCGGAAACGGAGACATGCTGCCGGGCTACGTCTCGCCGACGGAGCTCGCGCAGCTGCTGCAGACCGTCAAGCGCTGAGGCCGCATCGGGCCTGAGCGGGCTCGAGACGAACGATCAGCGCTCGAGCAGCGGCAGCTTGTCGGGCTTGCCGTCCCATTCTTTCGCGTCGGCGGGCGGCTCCTTTTTCTCCGTAATGACCGGCCATTTCTTGGCGAGCTCGGCATTGAGCGGCTTGTAGGATTCCTGACCTGCGGGCAGCTCCTCCTCGGAGAAGATCGCCTCGGCGGGGCACTCCGGCTCACACAGAGTGCAGTCGATGCACTCGTCGGGGTCGATGACCAGGAAATTGGGGCCCTCATGGAAGCAGTCGACGGGACAGACTTCCACACAGTCCATGTACTTGCACTTGATGCAGTTTTCGGTGACGACGAAGGTCATACAGTCCTCGAACGGAAGGCCGCGCATTGTGCCACGCAGGCGCGGTACTCGCGAGACGCGCTCCGGCCACGCTGTATAGACGGGAGGACTCGAGGCGGG
>DASXNC010000458.1:0-3212 GCA_036495325.1 Steroidobacteraceae bacterium | reverse complement strand
TCGTCTTATCCGGGGTGGTGGCGTGAGCGTAGAGCACGATCGGGCGCGCGCCCGTGCATGTGGCGGCGCCGGTCGGCACCATCAATGCTCCAGATGCCGTCGCAGGCTCGCCCTTCGCTCCTACGGTCCAGTACTGAAAATAGTAAACGTCGACGCCGCAGGCAGGCGTGCCCGCGAGGGCGAGGAGCTGCTGCCCGGAGGCGGAGGCGCCGAGCTGCTGCGCGAAGTCGGCTGCAGTGAGCGAGGCGATGCGCAGCGGCGGATCCTGAATCAGCGTGGCGCGCGCGTTGCTCGTCGCGGTCGCCGACGTCGTCGAATCCGTGCCGCAGCCTGAGAGCAGCGCGGCGATGAGCCCCGCGCAGAAGATGCCCATTCCCGTCGCGCGAAGCACACCCGTTCTTCTTTCCATGCCCGCCTCCCCTCGAGTGTCGAGCTGCAGTGGGCGCCTCCCCTGGCGGGTCCGCGGCCTGAGCCGCAAGAATAGCACTTACGCGAACGTGTCAAGCGGCGCGCTGACGGGACCGCGCTGCAAACGGCCCAGGCCAGAGCCGGCTCGGCGCGTGGACGGTTGCTCGTCGAGCACTTATCCTGGCCCCGTCATGAAGGTAGCCGAGATCCGCCGCACGCCCGATCCCCTCAATGCCGCACTTCACGAGACCGTGACTGCGGCGGTGGCCGCTTGCGCGGCATGAGCACGGTCGGCATGGATGCGACACCCCGGGCCGAGTTCGTCGGCCTATCCCCGGAGCTTCTTTCTCAGCTCCTGCGACTCTCGCACGATGCGATCTTCGTGTGGCGGCCGGGTGGCGCGATCGAGTTCTGGAATCAGGGCGCCGAGGAGCTCTACGGCTACCCGGCGCGCGAGGCGCTCGGCACGCGTCCGATCGAGCTGCTCGCCGCTGGGACGCTCGCCGGTCGTGGCGAAATCGCCGAGTCGCTTCGCAACGCGGGCGAGTGGGCCGGAGAGCTTCGCCATCGTCGCCGCGATGGCCGGGAGGTCGTCGTTTCCTCGCGCATGCAGCTCGTACACGATGCGCAGGGGATCGAGCTCGTGCTCGAGACCAATCGCGACATCTCGGCCGCGAAGGGCGCGGAGCGCGCTCGCGAGGAGACCGAGCAACGCCTGCGTGTCGCGCTCGACTCCTCCGACGTGAGCTTCGGCATCTTCACGGCAATCCGGGATGCCGACTCGCGCGTCGTCGATTTCCGGTGGACCTACGTGAACCGGGCGAACTGCCGCCTGCTCGGGCGTCGCGCGGAAGAGCTCCTCGACCGTCCCGTTCGCGAGGTGCTGCCGAACGGCTGGGCTCCCCCGGGCCTCTTCGAGGCGTTCTCCCGCGCCGTCGAGACGGGCATCGCACAGGAAATCGATATCGAGCCAGGACCGAACGGCATCACACACTGGTTTCACAACGTGGTGGAGCGGTTCGGAGACGGCGTCGCAGTCTGGTTTACCGATCTAAGCGAGCTCAAGCGCTCGGAGCAGGCGCTGCGCACTGCCGACCGGCGCAAGGACGACTTCCTCGCAACCCTGGCGCATGAGCTGCGCAATCCGCTCGCCCCGATCCGCAACGGGCTCGCGATCCTGAAGCTGTCGGTCGCAATGCAGGGCACTGCCAAACGCACGATCGAGATGATGGAGCGGCAGCTCACGCACCTCGTGCGACTGATCGACGATCTGCTCGATGTGAGCCGCATCACCCGCGGAAAGATGGCGCTGCGGCTGCGCCGAGTTTCGATGCACGAGGTGCTCGCCGGCTCGCTCGAGTCCTGCCGCGGGCCGCTCGATGCGAAGCGGCTCGAGCTCGATGCGCGCGTCGGCACCGAGCCGCTCTTGATTCACGGCGATCCGGATCGGCTGATGCAGGTGTTCTCGAACCTGCTCACGAACGCGATCAATTACACCGAGCGCGGCGGCCACATCACGCTCGAGGCGCGCCGCGAGGGCGACAATGCGGTCGTGACGGTCTCGGATACCGGCATCGGCATTCCCCCCGGAGCGCTCACGAGCGTCTTTGAGATGTTCTCGCAGCTGCATCCGGGAGCGCAGGGCGAGGCCGGACTCGGCATTGGCCTCGCGCTCGTGCGACAGCTCGTGCAGATGCACGGTGGGAGCGTCGCGGCGGCGAGCGAGGGCGCAGGCCGCGGCAGCACGTTCACGGTGCGCCTGCCGCTCATCGGGGCGGCGGCGACGCGGAGCGCGGCTTCGTCGGACGCTGCGGCGCCAGCCAACTGAAGCGCGCGCCGGCGCGGAGGCGCTCAGCGCATCACCCACGCGAGCGGCCCGAGCGGACTGTGGCTTACGGCGATCGTCACGATGAGTGCGAACGTCGCGAGCGCGCCGATGAGACACAGGAGCTTGCCGGCTCGCGTGCTTGCGCGCTTGAGCCCGAACGTTCCGAGCACGATGTACACGGCGACGAAGACGAGCTTCACGGCGAGCCATCCGTTCGCGAACATGGCCCGCGGCAGAATGGTCGCGAGCGTCACGCCTGCGACGAGCAGCAGCGTATCGATGACGTAGCTCAGGTAGCGCGCAGGCGCGGCGTGCGGCCAGCGTGCGCGCAGCTGCACGGCGAGCCCGCGCAGCAGGAAGAATGTTCCGCTCATCGCGGCCGCGGTCACGTGGACCGCCTTGACGTCAGGGTACAGAGCCAAGGGGTACAGAGCCAAGGGGCATGGAGCCAAGGCCTTGATCTTCCGCAGCTCGACCCCATGTGCGGGAGTGCACGGCCGCGGTTACAATAGACGCATCCGTCGGAGGAGCATTATGGCGAATCCCAATCCGTACCCGTACTTCCGGCCGCGGCCCGTCGATGCCGCAGCGGCCGATGCGGGTCTGCGCCGCTATCTCGTCCAAGTCTACAACTACATGGCGGGCGGCTTGGTCGTCACCGGTATCACCGCATACGTGGGCGCCGCGAGCGGATTCTATACCTCGCTGATCGGCACGCCATGGTACTGGGTCGTTCTGTTCGCGCCGCTCGCCCTCGTGTTCCTGCTGGGCTATCGGATCCAGCGCATGAGCGTCGGCGCCGCGCAGCTCGTCTACTGGGGCTATGCGGCGCTCTTCGGGCTGTCGCTTTCGGGCATCTTCTTCATCTATACGCGGCAGAGCATTGGAAGCGTCTTTTTCGTGACCGGCGCGATGTTCGCGGCGACGAGCGTCTACGCGTACACCACGCGCACCGACCTCTCGCGCTTCTCCTCGT
>DASXNC010000457.1:0-9173 GCA_036495325.1 Steroidobacteraceae bacterium | reverse complement strand
CTCGAGCGATGCGGACGGGCGGCTAGTGTGGCCGTTTGCATTCGGTCCTGCTCGAATATTTGCAGCCGCGCTCGTGCTGCGAGCGGGAAACGAGCCGCCGGGCTAGAGTAGGGCGTCCGACTCGCACCCCCGGAGGCCGCCGATGTTCGAGCGACTCGAGCGCATGCCCGATGACACCATTCTCGGCCTGATGGCCGCCTACCGGGCCGATTCGAGCCCGTCGAAGGTCGATCTGGGTGTGGGCGTCTACCGCGACGCCCGCGGCGAGACTCCGGTGCTCGAAGCCGTGCGAGCAGCCGAACGCGCGATGCTCGAGGCCCAGACGACCAAATCCTACGTGGCCGCCGCCGGCAATCCAGCCTTCAACCAAGCGATGGAGCGGCTGACGTTCGGGTCGGGACATCCGGCGCTGGCAGGCGGGAGAGTGCGCACGATCCAGGGGGTGGGGGGGTGCGGCGCCCTGCGACTCGGCGCGGAGCTGATCCGCACGGCATCCCCGGAAGCGATCATGTACGTGAGCACGCCGACTTGGGCGAACCACGTGCCGCTGCTGAGTGGGTGCGGGCTCGCACTCGATGACTATCCCTACTATGACCCGGCCACCGGGGGCGTGCGGGCCGAGGCCATGCTGAGCGCCATCGATGCGCTCTCGCCCGGCAGCGCCGTTCTGCTGCATGCGTCCTGTCACAATCCGACCGGCGCGGATCTGTCGGAAAGCCACTGGCGCGCAGTGCTCGAGATCGTGCGGCGCCGCCGTTTGTTGCCGTTCATCGACATGGCCTATCAGGGGCTCGGCGCCGGAGTCGAGGAGGATGCCTTCGGCATTCGCCTGTTCGCCTCGGAGCTGCCTGAGCTGCTGGTCGCCGTGTCGTGCTCGAAGAACTTCGGGCTCTACCGCGAGCGCGCCGGCGCGCTGCACATCGTGACCGAATCTGCGCAGGCTTCGCAGGCGGCGCTCAGCCACCAGGCGCGCATTGCGCGGCGGCTCTACTCGATGCCACCGGACCATGGGGCAGCGATCGTGAGCCGCATTCTTTCCGAAGAGGCTCTCGGCGCGGCGTGGCGGCGCGAACTCGAGGAGATGCGTCGGCGCATCGTCGAGCTGCGGCGGCAGCTCGTGCAGGCGCTCGCCGAAGCCTGCCCGGACCGCGATTTCGGATTCATCGCCACGCAGCGTGGGATGTTCAGCTTTCTCGGCATCAGCCCCGAGCAGGTGCGGGCGCTACGCGCCGAGCATCACATCTACATGACAGAGGATAGCCGCATCAACGTCGCGGGCTTGCGGAGCGAAACCGTCGCGTACGTCGCGCAGGCCATCGCGCAGGTCATTTGAACGGAGCGACAGGCGCCCGGGCGCACGAGCCCTCAGCGCCGCACGCGCAGGCGGTTGTCGATGTCCTGAACGCCCGGGCAGCAGTCGACGAGCGCTTCGACGTAGGGCTTCATGCGTCGCTCAGGAACGGTGCCCTCGAGCGTCACCTTGCCGCCCGCCACGCTCACCCTCACGTCTGTCACATCGAGACGCTCGTTCGCGAGATCGGTCAGCTCCGCATCCTCGACGGGTCGGGAAAGGCGCTGGCAGATCGCCCGGGTGATGCGCTCATCGGTGCCATTGCTGGCGGTGGCCGAGGCACGCGCTGGGCTGCGCGTCGATGGGCTGCGCGTCGCGCCGGTAGAGGACGCACCGCGAGTCGCGGCCGTGCGTTTCGGCGCGGGAGAGCGTGCGCGTCGTTTCATGATGATCGTGTCTCCTCCGATCCGCGCCCGGCGCCCGCGCGCGAATCCTGCCGTGCAGGTTCTTCCGTCATCGCGGTCTCCGCAACCGCTGTGCCCGCGCGCAGCGCGGCGCTGAGGTCGGCGAGCGACCCGATCGGCGCCGAGCAGACCGTTCCGCGACACAGGTACGCGACGGCTGTTCCTGCCGGCGCTTTCGCGGCGAGCGCATCGGGGAGCTCCGCGGCATCGCTCGGAATCGCGAGCGTCAGGCGCCGGGGCGCATAGACGTGCGCGAGCTCGGCGCGCCAGGATTCGACCTCGCCCGGCTCGCCGCGCAGGATCACGATCTCCGTGGGATCGAGGTGCTCCTCGAGCGCAAGAAGGAGCGCAATGTGCGAAGCGGGATTGCGCTCGATGGCTGCCCAGGCGGCGCGCAGGATGCGCTCGGCCGCCTCCAGATAGCGCGTTTCCCCGAGCAGATGGCCCACGCGCTCGAGCGTCAGTGCCGCAACGCCGTTCCCGGATGGGATGGCATCGTCGCCGAAGGACATCGACCGGTGGATGAGGGCTTCGTGGTCATCTGAGGTGAAGTAAAGGCCACCCGATCCGCTGTCGGAGAAGCGATCGAGCACAACGTCGAGGAGCTCGCATGCAAAGCGCAGATCCCGAGCATCGAAGCGCACCGTGAGCAGCTCGAGCAGCGCGGCGGCCAGGTACGCGTAGTCGTCGAGGTAAGCGGGCAGCTGAGCGCGGCCATCCCGGCTCGTCGCGAGTAAACGGCCGCCCCGCCAGTGGGTGTCGCGGATGAACTCGAGCGCCCGTCGAGCCGAGGCGGCGAAGTCCTCGCGTCCGAGGACTCGCGCGGTACGCGCCATGCCGCGGATCGCGAGCGCATTCCAGGACGTGAGAATCTTCTCATCGCGTGCGGGCGGAACGCGCGTGCGGCGGATCGCGAGCAGTTTCGCCCGCGCCGAGTCGATGAGTTTCACGACCTCGTGTGGGGGTTTACCGAGCCCGCTCGCGATCTGCCCGATCGAGACAAAGGTGTGCAGGTGCCACTCGCCTTCGAAGTTCGGTTCGCGATCGAGACCGAATCGCGGCGCGAAGGCCGCGTACTCCTCGGGCGTGAGCGCGCCCTCGACCTCTGCGCGGTCCCACACGTAGTACTTGCCTTCATGGCCCTCGGAGTCCGCATCGAAGCTCGAGAAGTACCCGCCCGCGGGTGACTGCATCTCGCGCATGATCCACTCCGCCGTCTCGCTCGCGATGCGACCGTAGAAGGGATCGCCGGTCGCAACCGCGGCGTCCGCGTACACCGCGAGCAGCGCGCCGTTGTCGTAGAGCATCTTCTCGAAGTGGGGGATCATCCAGTACGGATCGACCGAATAGCGGCAGAACCCGCCGGCGAGCTGATCGTTCATCCCGCCCTCGCCCATGCGGCGCAGGGTGAGCGTCGCCATCTCAAGTGCTTGCTGACCATCGGCGCGCGCGCGAGAGAGGCCGAGCAGCAGTTCGAGCGTCAGGGGGTGTGGGAACTTCGGCGCGCCGCCGAAACCGCCGAACTGCGCATCGAAGCTTTCCTCGAGGGTGGCGCGCGCCGCACTCAGCGGGCCGTCGCTCAGGCGGCCCGGAGCGCCGTGTGGACCCGCCTGCGGCGCCGAGACCGCATCGATCTCTTTGAAGGCGTCGATGAGCGCGGCGCCCTGCCGCGCGATGTCGTCCCGATGGCTCGCGTAATAGTCCGCGACGCGCGCGAGCACGTCTCGGAACGCGGGCAGGCCGTAGCGCGCTTCTCTCGGAAAGTATGTGCCGCCGAAGAATGGTCGCCGGTCCTCGGGCGAGAGGAACATCGTGAGCGGCCAGCCCCCCGAGCGGCGCGTGATGAGGTGCTGAGCGATTTGATAGATCCGGTCGATGTCGGGCCGCTCCTCGCGATCGACTTTGATGTTGACGAAGTGCTCGTTGAGCAGGCGCGCTGTCTCCTCGTCCTCGAAGCTTTCCTCTTCGAGAACGGAGCACCAATGGCAGGAGGAGTAGCCGACGGAGAGGTGAACGGGCTTGTCTTCAGAGCGGGCCTTCTCGAAGGCCGCAGCTCCCCAGGGATACCAGTCGACGGGATTGTGCGCGTGCTTCTGCAGGTACGGGCTCGTCTCGGCCGAGAGCCGGTTGGTGTAGCGTGGAGTGCCGTCGGGATTGAGATGTCTGGTACTCATGAGACCCCGCTCGGAGCGCGGTTTGCCGCAGGGACGCGTGGTTGCGCAGGATACATGCCCGTCTCCGGTATAATCAGCCCGTGAACTCCGTCCCCGCCTTGGACGCGCCTGCGCGGCTCAGCCTCAAGCACGGCGAGGACCGACGACTCGCTGCGGGCCATCCCTGGGTATTCAGCAACGAAGTGGACACCGATCGTACGCCGCTCGCGGCGTTCGAGCCCGGTGACCTCGTGACCGTGGAATCGGACCGTGGCCGGTTCATCGGCCACGCCTACGTGAATCCGCACGCGCTCATCTGCGCCCGCATCGTGAGCCGCGACCCGCGCAGGCCGATCGATGAGGCGCTGCTCGCGCAGCGCCTCGAGACGGCGCTCGCGCTGCGCGGACGACTGCGCCGCGAGCCCTACTATCGGTTGATCTTCGGCGAGTCGGACGGTCTACCCGGGCTCGTGCTCGACCGCTACGGCGAGCTCGCGGTCGGGCAGATCGCGACGGCGGGAATGGAGGCGCTCAAGCCGCTCGTCGAGCGGGCGGTCGCAGGCGTGCTATCGCCCGCGACGCTTTACTGGAAGAACGATTCGGCTGCGCGCGGGCTCGAGCAGCTGCCGTCCCAAGCCGGAGCCGCATTCGGCGCGGTGCCCGAGGAGGTCGAGGTGCGGGAGGCGGGCGCCGTCTTCCGCGCGCCGCTCGCGGGCGGCCAGAAGACCGGCTGGTTCTACGACCAGACGGCGAACCGTGCGCGATTTGCGCAATACCTCAAGCCCGGCGCCCGAGTGCTCGATGTGTTCAGCTACGTCGGGGCGTGGGCCGTCGGGGCGCTGCGCGCCGGGGCCCGCTCGGCGGTGTGTGTCGATGCCTCGGAGGATGCGCTCGGCTTCGCTCAGCGCAACGCCGCCGCGAACGGCGTGGAGATCGAATGCCTGCACGAGGACGGATTCGATGCGCTCAAGGGTCTACACGAGCAGGGCGAACGCTTCGATGCGGTGATCCTCGATCCGCCGGCTTTCATCAAGCGCAAGAAGGACATCCCCAAGGGGCAGGCCGCCTACCGCAAGCTCAATCAGCTCGCCCTGTCGCTCATCGAGCCCGAGGGGCTCCTCGTCTCATGCTCGTGTTCGTACCATCTCGCAGAGGAGGACCTGCTTGCGGCCGTGCAGGCTGCGGCGCGGCATTGCACATGTTTCGTGCAGGTGCTCGAGCTCGGAGGGCAGTCGCCCGATCATCCCGTGCATCCGGCCGTGCCGGAGACTCGCTATCTCAAGGCGCTCTTCTGTCGCGTCACGCACGAATGAGGCGCATGTGAAGGTGGCCCGTGCGCGAATGAGCCGCAGCGCGAGTGAGGCCCGGGGAGAGTGAGCCTCGCCGGCGAGTGAACGTGCACCCGGGTGAGTTCCCGCGCGAGGGCACCAACCGCTAAACTTTCGAATCATGCTCGTCTATCCCCACATCAATCCGATCGCCTTCCGGATCGGTCCCATCGCCGTGCACTGGTACGGCATCATGTATCTGGTCGGCTTTGCGGCGGGGTGGCTGCTCGCGCGAGCGCGTGCCAGACGGCCGCACTCGACCTGGAAGCCGGTCGACGTGGACGATTACGTCTTCTACGCGATGCTCGGCGTCATACTGGGAGGGCGGATCGGATACGTGCTCTTCTACGGGCTCTCATTCTGGGCGCACGATCCGTGGTATCCGCTCAAGATCTGGGAGGGCGGGATGTCCTTCCATGGCGGACTCATCGGAGTCGTCGTCGCAATATCGATCTTCGCGATCCGGCGCGGCCGCCGCATTTCAGACGTGTTCGATTTCACGGCCCCTTTGCCGGGCATCGGGTTGTTCGCCGGCCGAATAGGCAACTTCATCAATGGCGAGCTGTGGGGGAAGCCCACCACGCTGCCCTGGGGATTCCGCGTCGACGGCGTGGTGCGGCATCCTTCCCAGCTCTACGAGGCGCTGCTCGAGGGCCTGCTTCTCTTCACCGTGCTCTGGATTTTCACTGCCAAGCCCAGGCCGCGCCTCGCGCCCTCGGGGCTCTTTCTCGTGATCTACGGCTGCTCGCGCTTCATCGTCGAGTTCGTGCGCGTGCCGGACGCGCAGCTCGGCTATCTCGCTGGCGGCTGGCTCACCATGGGGCAGGTGCTCTCGCTCCCGATGATCCTGATCGGCGTAGCGCTGCTCGTCTTCGCGTACAGCCGCCGCGTGCCGTCGGGCAATGTTGCCGTCGCCTGAGCACCGCCGTCGGATGCCGCTCGCGAGGTGCCGTCGCATGGCCGTGAGCGCCGCCGCATGAAGGCTTACCTCGACCTGCTGCGGCACATTCGCCATCACGGTGTGCGCAAGAGCGACCGCACCGGGACGGGCACGCTCTCGCTGTTCGGACATCAGATGCGCTTCGACCTCGCGCAGGGCTTTCCGCTCGTCACGACGAAGCGGGTGCACGTGCGATCCATCATCGTCGAGCTGCTTTGGTTCCTGCGCGGGGATACGAACGTCGCCTGGCTGCACGAGCACGGTGTCTCGATCTGGGACGAGTGGGCCGACGAGCGGGGCGATCTCGGGCCGATATACGGCCGGCAATGGCGCACTTGGCCGGCGGCAGGCGGTCGCACAATCGACCAGCTGAGCGAGCTCGTCGCGCGCCTGAAGCGCGACCCGGACTCCCGCAGGCTCATCGTGAGCGCCTGGAACGTCGGGGAGCTCGAGAGCATGGCGCTAGCGCCCTGCCACGCGCTGTTTCAGCTCTACGTCGCGGACGGCCGACTCTCGCTGCAGCTCTACCAGCGCAGCGCCGATTTCTTCCTCGGCGTCCCGTTCAACATCGCATCTTATGCGCTGCTCACGCATCTCATCGCGCAGCAGTGCGATCTCGTCCCGGGCGAGCTTGTCTGGACGGGCGGCGACTGCCACCTCTATCTCAATCACATCGAGCAGGCGGACATACAGCTCGCGCGCGACCCCTATCCGCTGCCGCGCCTTATGCTGCGCCGCCGTCCGCCGAGTCTCTTCGAGTATCAGTACGAGGATTTCGAGATCGTGGGCTACCGACATCATCCTCCGATTGCCGCGCCGGTCGCGGTGTAGCCGGGGCGGAGCTTCGCATGGCGCGAGGGGGAAACGGCTCGGGACGCCGGCGGGCGCCGCTCATCGAAGTGCGGCGCTCGCGCGTGCACGGCGACGGCGTGTTCGCGCTGCGCCGCATCCGCAAGGGAACGCGCATCATCGAGTACCTGGGTGAGCGCATCTCACACCGCGTGGCGGACCGGCGCTACGAGGATCACGACGAGAACGACAACCACACGTTCCTGTTCAGCGTAGATCGCGGTGTCGTGATCGACGCAGGAGTCGACGGGAACGACGCGCGCTTCATCAATCACTCGTGCGAGCCGAACTGCGAGTCGGCCATCGAGCGGCGCCGCGTGTTCATCGACGCGATTCGCGACATCGACCCCGGCGAGGAACTGTCGTACGACTATCAGATTGGCCGCGAGCGCGGCGATCCATCGAACGTCGACGAGATCTACGCCTGTCGCTGCGGGAGCAAGGAATGCCGCGGCACGATGCTCTGGCCGCCGCGGCGCAAAGGTGGAGCGGGACAGCGCGCTGGCAAGACGCCGGCAGCAGCGGCAGTACCGGCAGCCCTCGCGTCGCCTGCCAAGCGCGGGCGCCGGCAGGCGGGTCGGGCTTGAGTCGCAGTCACGCGGGCGGTGCAGCGCGCCATGAATGACACCATCGCAGACACCGACACCCGCAGGCCGGCGGCGCTTTCGTGCGCCGTCGCGGCGCTCGGCGTGGTGTACGGCGACATCGGAACGAGCCCGCTCTACGCATTCGAGCAGTCGCTCGGCGCGGCGGGGCCGTACCGGCCGGCCGCGGTTCTCGGCATCGTCTCGCTCATCTTCTGGAGTCTCGCGCTCTCGGTGACGCTCAAATACGTCATTGTGATGATGCGCGCCGACAATGAGGGCGAGGGCGGCATCCTCGCGCTGTTCGCGCTCGCGCAGCGCACTTTGCACCAGATCGGACTCTGGCCGCGCGTCGTCGTGAGCCTCGCGCTTGCCGGCACGGCGCTCTTCTTCTGCGACGCGCTGATCACGCCGGCCATCACGGTACTGAGCGCGGTCGAAGGACTGAAACTCGTCGATCCCGACTTCTCGCGCGGCGTCATCCCTGTCACGCTCCTCGTGCTCGTTGCGCTATACGGCATTCAGAGGAGAGGCACGGCCCGCGTGGGCGGCTGGTTTGGTCCGATCATGATCGTATGGTTCGTCGCGCTCGGCGTATCCGGCGCCATTGCGATCGCCTCCCACCCCGCGGTGCTCGTCGCGATCAATCCTCGCTACGCCGTGTGGGTGCTCCTGCACTCGCCCGGATACTCGCTCGCGATCATCGGCGCCGTATTCCTCTCGATCACGGGCGGGGAGGCGCTCTATGCGGACATGGGCCACTTCGGCAAATTGCCGGTGCGGATCGCGTGGTTCGGCCTGGTATGGCCGGCGCTGCTGCTCAATTATTTCGGGCAGGGAGCGCTGCTGCTCAAAGCGGGCGGCCCGGTGGCGCGGCCAATGTACACACTCGTCGGTCCGACCCTCCTGCCGTTCATGCTGGCGCTCGCAACAGCTGCCGGGGTGATCGCCTCGCAGGCGGTCATCTCGGGCGCATTCTCCGTCGCCAAGCAGGCCGTGCAGCTCGACATGCTGCCGCGCATACGGGTGCTGCAGACCTCGGCGCTCGAGAAGGGTCAGATCTACGTGCCGGTCGTCAACGTGCTGCAGTTCGTCGCGGTGATCGGATTCGTGCTCGGCTTTGGCTCCTCGGATGCGCTCGGCGGTGCGTACGGCGCGGCCGTGGTCGGGACGATGTTCATCACGACGATCCTCGGCTCGTTCGTCGCGTGGACCCAGTGGGGATGGCGCAAGCGGCACGTCGTGCTGCTATTCGGCCTGCTGCTCGGCATGGACCTCGTCTTCGTCATCGGCAACTCGACGAAGATTCCGCAGGGCGGCTGGGTGCCCCTTGTTCTCGCAGGGCTCGTCTTCACGATTTTCTCGGTCTGGCGCAGCGGCCGGCTCGATCTGCGGCACGCCCTTGCCCAGATGGCCGTGCCGCTCGCAAAGCTCTCGCAGGTCGTCGATGACGCCGGACGCGTCGCGGGCACGGGCGTATATCTCGCGAGTCATCCGGGCTTCATTCCGTCCGCGCTGATCCGCAATCTCGAGCACAACAAAGTCCTGCACGAGCGCTGCCTGA
>DASXNC010000456.1:0-4343 GCA_036495325.1 Steroidobacteraceae bacterium | reverse complement strand
TGCTGCTTCGGCCGCGTCTCCCGCTTGCTACGGGGGCGTGGCCGTGCGCCGCGGCGCAAATGCGAATCCGTCGTTTGGCGCTGCAACTGGACCGGGGCTATGCTCAGTGGATATGCGGCGTCACTTGCTTACCATAATCCTGGCGTCCCTGGTCCTTGCGCCGGCGCTTGCCGCCACGACCGTCTATCGCTGGGTGGACGAGCAAGGTGTCGTGCATTTCAGCGATCAGCCCCACCCGGGCGCGCAGAAGATGCACGTGGAGGACGCGCCAACCTTTCCGGCACAGCGGATACCGCAGACGCCGAGTGCAGCGCCCCCCCCCGCCGAACAGGGCTCGACCGCGAGCTGCGCGATCGAGAGCCCGGGCGATCAGCAGAACCTGATGAACACTTACAGCGTGAACGGCAGCATTCGCCTGCCGGAGCCGCTCGATGCGGGCGATCGCGTGGTGCTGATGCTCGACGGCAAGGTGCTCGCCGGAGCGGCCGAGCTCTCGGGCGCCTTTCACATTCCCGAGATAGATCGCGGCGCGCATACCCTCGCCGCTCAGGTGCAATCGCCCGGTGGGCAGGTGATCTGCCAGACGCCGCAGATCACTTTCTTCGTGCACCAGCCCTCGGTACAGAATCCGCAGAATCCGGTCCGGCCTCACTGAGCCGGCCGGGCGCGCTCGCGGCGCGGCAGCCACGGGCGGCGCGCAGCGCGATCTTGCCCCGGCAGGGTCGCGGAGGCGCGCGATGATGTCCGACTACGGCTCACCGTCGGCGCTCTCGCACTTCGATTCCGGGCCGCTCCTCGATGCGATGTCGACGGGCGTCATCCTGCTCGACTCGGCGCTCTGCCCCATCTACGCGAACGTTGCCGCGCAGGACCTGCTCGCCTTCAGTCTCAATCAGGCACGCGGCCGCCCTTTCAACGACTGCCTGCACGAGTCGAACGGCCTCACCGCTCTCCTGAAGCGCTCGCTCGAGTCGGGTGAGGGATTCGCCGACCGCGAGCTCACCGTTCATCCAAAGGCCACGCCGCGCGAGGCGCGCGCGGTCGATGTGACGATTACGCCTTTCGAGGGCGGCGTCACCGGCACGTACCTGCTCCTCGAGCTCGCCGATGCGACGCAGCGCCAGCGCATCTCGCGAGAGTCGGATCTGGTCGCGCGCTTCGACAGCGGCCGCATGATGCTTCGCCAGCTTGCGCACGAGGTCAGAAATCCGCTTGGCGGCCTGCGCGGAGCTGCGCAGCTGCTCGATCGCGAGCTCCCGGACGCCGAGCTCAGGGAATACACGCGCGTGATCATCAGCGAGGCGGACCGGCTCACCGCGCTCGTCGACTCGATGAACGGGCCGATGCGGCCGCAGCAGCGCACGCTCGTCAACGTGCACGAAATTTGCGAACACGTGCATCGGCTGCTCACCGCCGAGGCGCCGGCGGCCGTTGCCGTCGAGCGCGACTACGACCCGAGCCTGCCGAGCTCGCTCCTCGACCGCAATCAGCTCGTGCAGGCGCTGCTCAACATCGCCCGCAACGCGCTGCAGGCGGTCGGCGAGCGCGGTCGGATCATCCTGAGAACGCGCGCGGTCTCGAACGTCGTCATCGCCGGCCACCGGCACCGGCTCGCGGCGAGCATCCAGGTGCACGACGACGGGCCCGGGGTGCCTCCGGAGCTGCGCGCGAGTCTGTTCTATCCGCTCGTCACCGGGCGCACGGGGGGCACCGGCCTCGGGCTCGCCGTTGCGCAGGACCTCGTGATACGCCACGGCGGCCTCATCGAGTTCGAGAGCGAGCCCGGCCGCACGATCTTCACGCTGATGCTGCCTCTCGAGGAGCACAACCATTGAGCGCTCTCAATCTCAGCGTCTGGTTAATCGATGACGATGCCTCGATACGATGGGTGCTCGAGCGCGCGCTGCGCAACGCGGGCATGCTCCCCCGGTCGTTCGAGTCGGCCGAGCCCGTCATCAGCGCCCTGCGTCATGATTCTCCGGACGTGCTGATCACCGACATCCGCATGCAGGGCCAGTCCGGGCTCGATCTGCTCAAGAGACTGCGCGAGTCGCGTCCAAGCCTGCCCGTCATCGTGATGACCGCCTACGCCGATCTCGGCAACGCCGTATCGGCGTACGAGAGCGGCGCGTTCGAGTATCTGCCGAAACCGTTCGACATCGATCAGGCGGTCGATCTGGTGCGCCGCGCGGCGCGGTCAGGCGCGGCGGCGGGCGGCGAGCCGGCCGCAGCACCGCAAATCCCGGAGCTCCTCGGCCGGGCGGCCAGCATGCAGCAGGTGTTCCGCGCGATCGGTCGCCTGTCGCGCTCGAGCGTGACGGTGCTCATCACGGGCGAGTCGGGCACGGGCAAGGAGCTCGTTGCGCGAGCGCTTCACGATCACAGCCCGCGCGGATCGAAGCCCTTCATCGCACTCAACACCTCGGCCATTCCAAGCGAGCTGCTCGAATCGGAGCTGTTCGGGCACGAGCGCGGAGCGTTCACCGGTGCCGACAGCCTGCGCCGCGGGCGCTTCGAGCAGGCGGACGGCGGCACGCTCTTTCTCGACGAGATCGGCGACATGTCGATGCCGCTGCAGACGCGGCTGCTGCGCGTGCTCGCGGAGGGTGAGTTCTACCGGGTCGGAGGCCAGACGCCGATTCGGGTCGATGTGCGTGTCATCGCCGCGACGCATCAGAACCTGCAGGAGCGCGTGCAGCGCTCACTGTTTCGCGAGGACCTCTACCATCGGCTCAACGTGATCCGCATCGAGCTCCCGCCGCTGCGCTCGCGCGCGGAGGACATCCCGGAGCTGCTCGATCACTATCTACAAGTCGCCGCGCGCGAGCTGGGGGTCGAGCCCAAGGCGCTCGCGCCGGACGCGCGGGCGAGACTCACCGCGTACCCCTGGCCGGGCCATGTGCGCGAGCTCGTAAACCTCTGCCGACGGTTTTCCGTCCTTGCGCCTGGCAGCGAGATCGGCACCGAGGACCTGCCGGCGGAGGTCACCGCAAACGGCGCCGAGCCCGCCGAGGTGGACTGGGCGCGCGCGCTTGCGAGCTGGGCCGAGCGGCAGGCCCTCACCGCGACACGCCCGTTGCTCGAGGATGCACAACCGGAGTTCGAGCGCGTTCTCATCCGCGCGGCGCTCAAGCGCACTCAGGGCCATCGGCAGGATGCGGCCAAGCTCCTCGGCTGGGGGCGCAACACGCTCACGCGCAAGCTCAAGGAGCTCGGGATGGGGTCGATCGACTAAGAGTACTAATATTCGGGGATGCTGAATTCTTTCTGGGAGGCTGCCCGGCAGACCAGCGTCCTCGGGAACACCGTGGCCGACTGGACGATCGCCGGCGCGGCGTTCCTGATCACGTTCACTGCCCTGCCGCTCGTGCGCGGCTTCATCGCCGCGAGGCGCAGGCGCTGGGCCGAGGCGCACCGCGAGCAGCCGGTCGCCATCGAGATCGCGGCACTTGTCGCGGAGCGCACCAGCCGACTCTTCATCTGGGCCGTCGCCGTCGCCTTCGCGAGCGCGCTGGTCTCGCTTCCGCCCCGCGTCGCGCGTTGGATCCAGGTCGCGACGATCTTCATTTTCTGGTTCCAGATCGGGCTCTGGTGCATGGTGACCGTGCAATACGCGGTGGAGCGGCGGCGTCGGCGGAACGACGGCCCGGATGCCGCGCTCTCGGGCTCGATCGAGATCATCCTCTTCGTCGCGAGCCTCATTGTCTGGACGACGGTCTTCCTCGTCGCACTCGACAATCTCGGTATCGCAATCAGACCCCTCCTCGCGGGACTCGGCATCGGGGGCATCGCGATCGCGCTCGCCGTGCAGGCGGTGCTCGGGGACCTGCTCGCATCGATGTCGATCGCGCTCGACAAGCCCTTCGCAGTCGGCGATGCGCTCGCCATCGACGGGTTCAGCGGGACGGTGGAACACATAGGCGTCAAGAGCACGCGCCTGAGGAGCGTCTCGGGCGAGCAGATCGTGATGTCGAACGCGGACGTGCTCAAGAGCCGGCTCCGCAACTTCGGCCGGCTCCGCGAGCGCCGGAGCGCCTTCGAGCTCACGGTGACCTACGACACGCCGCCCGAGGTGCTCCGCGCGATTCCCGATGACGTCCGCCGCATCGTCGAGGGCCAGCCGAACACCCGCTTCGACCGCTGCAACCTGATGACGTTTGCCCCGACGGGCCTCACGTTCGAGATCGTCTACTTCGTCACTGTCCCAGAGTTCAAGGTCTACGCCGACCTTCAGCAGTCGATCAGCATCGCGATTCTCGAGCGCTTCCGCGAGCTCGGAGTACAGTTCGCAACGCCGGTGCTCGCCCCGATGCCGACGTACGCGAAGCCCCGGCAGGGCGACG
>DASXNC010000455.1:0-5806 GCA_036495325.1 Steroidobacteraceae bacterium | reverse complement strand
GCATGCGTATCAGAGTTCTCGGCAAGACGGGCGAGCGGCTCTCGGCGATCGGCTTCGGCTGCATGGGGCTCGTCGGATGGTACGGCGTCCGCGACGATGCGGAGGGGCGAGCGACGCTGCTCGAGGCGCTCGACCGCGGCGTCACCCACCTCGATACCGCCTCGAGCTACCAGCTCGGGGAGAACGAGCGCTTCGTCGGCTCGGTAATTCGCGATCGCCGGCGCGAGGTATTCCTCGCCTCGAAGTACGGCATCACTCGGACTGCCGAAGGAACGCTCGTCATCGACAACAAGCCCGACTCGCTCCGCAAGGCGGTCGAGGGAAGCCTTTCCCGGCTCGGGACCGATCGCATCGATCTCTACTACCTGCACCGGATCGACCGTACGGTGAGCATCGAAGAGTCGGTCGGCGCGCTCGCCGGCCTGGTTCGCGAGGGCAAGATTCGCTACATCGGACTGTCCGAGTGCAGCGTCGAGACGCTGCGGCGCGCCTGTGCAGTGCACCCCATCGCGGCGGTGCAGAACGAGTACTCGATCTGGACTCGGGACCCCGAGACCGGAATCCTCCCGGCCTGCCGCGAGCTCGGCGTCGGGCTCGTCGCCTACAGTCCGCTCGGCCGCGGCTTTCTCGCCGGCAATTTCGCGAGCCTATCCGACCTGCCGGCCGATGATGCCCGGCGCAACATGCCGCGCTTCCACGACGCCGCCGCCGCTCACAATGCGCGCATTTCCGCAGGCGTGCGGGAGCTGGCGGAGCACAAGGGCTGCACGCCGGCGCAGCTCGCCCTCGCGTGGGTGCTCGCGCAGGGTGAGGACATCCTGCCGATCCCGGGCATGAAGACACGCGCGCACCTCACGGACAACCTCGGAGCGCTCGACCTCTCGCTGACGGCGGCCGAGCGCGATGCGCTACGCTCGCTCGTGGATCGAATCGGTGTCCACGGCGAGCGCTACCCGGCGGCGATGATGACGGCCCTCGGCGGCTGAGGGCATCCGCGCCCACGGGGCATGGAGGGCCGCCTCGATGCGAGGGCTACTTGAGCAGGCTGATGACCCGCGGCTCCATGTAGGACTTGAGCCCGAGCGAGGAGTACTGGCGACCGATCCCCGATTCCTTGGCGCCTCCGAAGGGCACGACCGCCGAGGTCGCGCGATGCTGATTGATCCACGCCGTACCGACCTCGAGCCGCGCCGCGATCGCCGCAGCGCGCTCGGGATTGCCGCTCCACACCGATCCTGAAAGCCCGAACCGCGTGTCGTTCGCTCGTCGGACGGCATCGTCCTCGTCGCGGAATTTGAGAATCGGCACCAGCGGGCCGAACTGCTCCTCCTGCACGAGCCGGCTCGCCTCATCGATATCCGTGACGAGCGTCGGCGGAAGAAAATAGCCCGGGCCCTTCGGCACCTCGCCCCCCGCCAGGATGCGCGCTCCGGCGCGGCGAGTGTCCTCGAGCAGCTCGAGGACGCGATCGTATTGCGCCTTGTTCTGGATGGGACCGAGCTCGACGCCCGGCTCGAGGCCGCTGCCGACCTTCGCCTTGCGCGCCTCCTCGGCGAGCGCGTCGCAGAGCGCGCCGTAGATGCGCTCGTGCGCATAAATGCGCTTCACCGCCATGCACACCTGGCCGCTGTTCACGAACGAGGCAAAGAAGAGCTTCGGCGCGATCGCCTTCGGGTCCACGTCATCGAGCACGATCGCTGCATCATTCCCGCCGAGCTCGAGCGTCACGCGCTTCAACGTCGCCGCGGCGCTCGCCATCACCTGCTTGCCCGCGGCGACCGAGCCCGTGAAGGAGATCTTGTCGATGCCGGGGTGCGCGGTCATCCACTGCCCGAGCTCGTCGCCGCCGGCGAGCACGTTGAGCAGCCCGCACGGGAAGACCTCGCGCAGCTTCTCACCGAGCTTCAGCGTCGTGAGGGGCGTGTAGGGCGAGGGTTTGATGATTGCCGCATTACCGGTGTAGAGCGCCGAGGTGAGCGGACCCGCCGCAAGATTGATGGGCGCGTTCCAGGGCGTGATGATTCCGACGACGCCGAGCGGGAAGTACGTGAGCTCGATGCGCCGCGTCGCATCGTCGACGAGCACCTCGGGTTCGATGGGAATGGCGGCCATGCCTTCGGCCTGTGTCGCGGCGCGGCCGATCTCATCGCGCGCCTGTCCGATCGGCTTGCCTTGCTCGAGCGTCAGCAGCTCCGCAAGCTCCGCCTGGTTGTCGCGCAGGACCTGCGCCATCTGTTTGATTGCCGCGCGGCGCTCCTCGAACGAGCGCCCTTTCCACGCCGCGAAAGCGCGGCGGCCCGCGGCCACGGCACGCTCGAGTTCCGCGCGGCCGGCAGCCTGACAGCGCGCAAAGACCGCGCCGGTCGCCGGATTGATCACCTCGAGTGGCTCGCCCGCCCGCACGAGCTCGCCGTCGATGAGGTGAGCGAAATCGGTGCGAAGTGGGCTGTTGGAAACCGCGTGAGCGGCGCGTTGCGCGTTCATGGGGGTCGACTCCTGTCGGCGCTCGAGGTCGTGCTACGATACCAAATTGCCCGCACGGACTGACCTCCGTCGCCGGCGACAGCCACGCGACTGCCATCTGCTGCCCGAACGGGTGGGCTAGCGAGCCGCATACGATGATTCCGACCGTCAAGGCTCCCGATCCCGATACGCACAAGCCGAAATATCGCCCGCCCCCGGGGGCGTGCGATGCTCACTGCCACATTTTCGGTCCTGCGAATCAGTATCCCTATGCGCCCGATCGCACCTACACCCCTCCGGATGCTCCGCTCGAGCGCTTTCGGGAGCTTCAGGCGACGCTCGGGCTCGAGCGCGCCGTGCTGGTCAATGCGAGCTGCCATGGACGCGACAACCGCGTCATTCTCGATGCGATCGCAGCAAGCGGTGGCCGCTACCGCGGCGTCGCGAACGCGGACGACTCCTTCACCGAGCGCGATTTCGAGGCGCTGCATCGGGGCGGCTGCCGGGGCGTGCGCTTCAATTTCGTCAAGCACCTCGGCGGCATGCCGGACATGGGCGAATTCCACCGGGTGATCGAGCGCGTGCGGCCGCTTGGCTGGCACGTCGATCTGCACTTCGATGCAGGCGATCTCGTCGAGCACGCCGGCCTCCTGGAGAAGCTCCCGGTGCCGTTCCTCATCGATCACATGGGACGGGTGCCGACGAAGGCCGGTCTCGGCCAGGAGCCCTTCCGCCGCTTACTCGAGGTGCTCCGGCATAACGAGCGCTGCTGGGTCAAGGTGAGCGGCGCCGAGCGCATCTCGAGCGCCGGGCCGCCGTTCACCGATGCGGTGCCGTTCGCGCAGGCGCTGATCGAGGCTGCCCCGGACCGCTGCCTCTGGGGCACCGACTGGCCGCATCCGAACATCTCCCGTCACATGCCGAACGACGGCGATCTCGTCGATCTGATCCCGCTTTACATGCCCGAGCCGGTGCTGCAGAGAAAAGTCCTCGTCGACAATCCGCACCGGCTCTATGAATTCGGCGCCTGAACCGAGACTTTTATGACCGTAACGCACCACGAAGAAGCCTACGAAGACATTCCGGGCACCTGGGTATTCGATGCGCAGCGCGCGCGCCTCGGCTACCCGCTCAATGAGTTTCTGTATTCGCTGATGAAGGAGTCGAACCGCAAGGCCTTCCTCGCGAATGAGAGCGAGTACACGCTCAGATTCCGCATGAGTCCCGAGCAGCGCGAGGGGGTGCTGAAGCGCAACTGGAACAGGCTCCTCGAACTTGGGGGAGTTTCCTATGCGCTTGCGAAGCTCGCGTTCACGGACGGCAAGTCCTACCAGTACATGGCCTCTCAAATGACCGGTATGACCGAGAAGGAATACGTGGACATGATGTTGAAGGGCGGCCGCTCGCCCGATGGCTGGCGCACCAAGGCCGAGCGCGAGGGGAAGCGCTGATGGCCCGGATCATCGCAGGGGTCGGCACCTCTCACACGCCGGCGATCGGCGCCGCTGTCGACAACGGCAAGACGGATCAGCCCTACTGGCAGCCGCTCTTCAAGGGTTACGAGCCCGCGAAGCGCTGGATGGCCGAGAACGAGCCCGACGTGGTGATCATGGTCTACAACGACCACGTCAACGCCTTCGATTTCAAGATCATCCCGACCTTCGCGCTCGGCTGCGCCGAGGAGTTTCCGATTGCGGACGAGGGTTGGGGTCCGAGACCCGTGCCGGTGGTGAAGGGCTATCCGGAGCTCGCCGCGCACCTCGTCCAGTCGCTCGTCCTCGATGAGTTCGACATGACGATCTGCAACGAGATGCAGGTGGACCACGGCCTGACCGTGCCGCTCACTCTGCTCTGCGGCACGCCCCAGGCTTGGCCCTGCCGCGTCATTCCTCTCGCAGTGAACGTGATCCAGTATCCGGCACCGACCGGCCATCGCTGCTTCCGGCTCGGGCAGGCAATTCGTCGCGCCGTCGAGCGCTGGGACGAGGATCTCAAGGTCGTGATCTTCGGCACGGGCGGCATGTCGCATCAGATCCAGGGCCCGCGCGCAGGGCTCACGAATCCCGCGTTCGACAAGTCATTCCTCGACGGGCTGTCCGGGGACCCCGAGCGGCTCCTCGCAATCCAGCCCCTCGAGTACCTGCGCGAGGCGGGCGCCGAGGCGATCGAGCTCGTGATGTGGCTCCTCATGCGCGGCGCGCTCGGGGAGCGCGTGCAGGAGGTGTACCGCTTCTACCACATCCCGGCCTCCTCGACCGCGGTCGGGAACATCATCCTGGAGAGTCGGTGAGCGTTCCTCTGCGCACTGCGCATTCGGAACCTATGCGACGAGTGCGTCATTGAACAAGCTCTCGAGCGGCGAAGCGAGGCACACACGATGAAGATTGTGATGGCGGGACAGGGCGCATTCGGCCAGAAGCACCTGGAGGCGATCCAGAACATTTCCGGAATCGAGGTCGTGAGCCTCGCGGGCGGCTCGCCCGAGTCGACCAAGGAAGTCGCGCAGCGATTCAAGATCCCGCACTGGACCTCGAACTACTCGGAGGCACTCAAGCAGCCGGGGGTCGAGGCCGTGATCCTCACGACCCCGACCCAGATGCACGCGAGTCAGGGCATCGAGGCGATGCGCGCCGGCAAGCACGTCATGATCGAGATCCCGATGGCGGACAACCGGAAGGATTCCGAGGAGCTGGTCCGGGTTCAGAAGGAGACCGGGCTCGTCGCCATGGCCGGCCACACGCGCCGTTTCAACCCCTCACATCAGTGGGTCCACAAGCGGATCGAGGCGCAGGAGCTTTCGATCCAGCAGATGAACGTGCAGACGTACTTCTTCCGTCGGACGAACATGAACGCGCAGGGCAAGCCGCGCAGCTGGACGGATCACCTCCTGTGGCACCACGCATGCCACACGGTGGACCTCTTCATGTACCAGGCGGGCGAGCGGGTCTCGGACTGCTACGCCGTCGAGGGTCCGCATCACCCTCAGCTCGGGATCGCGATGGACATGGGGATCCTGATGAAGACGCCGTCCGGAAAGATCTGCACGCTCTCCCTCTCGTTCAACAACAAAGGCCCGCTCGGCACGTCCTTCCGCTACATCTGCGACAACGGCACCTACATCGCGCGCTACGACGATCTGCTCGATGGCGAGGAGAAGAAGATCGACGTGTCGAAAGTCGATGTGTCGATGAACGGTATCGAGCTGCAGGACCGGGAGTTCTTTGCGGCGATCCGCGAGCGGCGCGAGCCCAATGCGAGCGTTGTGCAGGCGTTGCCTGCCATGCAAACGCTCGACCGACTCGAGCGGATCCTTCGCGAGAAGCGCTGAGCGCCGCCTCAGCGC
>DASXNC010000454.1:0-2750 GCA_036495325.1 Steroidobacteraceae bacterium | reverse complement strand
CTTCGCCTAGGTAAGGCGCAATAAGGTTCCGCCCCCGGTCCCGCAAGCCACTATTGTCATGTCAACGCTCCGGTCCGCATGCCCGGCGCGAGCGGCAATCCGCCGGTTTCGCCCGCCCGGAACCCGGAGGCCGCGCCTCCGCTCCCCGGAGTGCGCCCAGACCCTTTCCATTCGACCCGGATGCTCGCTGAGAATGCCGCGCGCGTCGCGTAAATTACGGTTCTGACGGCCGTTATTTAACGTTAACGGATCGTGCTAGGATCACGGATCCTAGCGCGACTCCGCCTCTCTCGTCATGCTCGACATCAACCAGCTTCATGCCCATGCCGAGCGAATCCGGTCGAGCGGTGTGCTGGGCCGCTCGCGGCTCATGCGCCGCCTGTTCGACTTCCTCGTCGAGTGTTCCCTCACGGATCGTGCGCCCAAGGAGATCGAGGTCGCCATCGACGTGTTCGACAAGGACGCGGGCTTCGATGTCTCGCAGGACGCGATGGTCCGAGTATACATTCACAAGCTCCGCCGAAAGCTCGAAGAATTCTATGCCGGTCCGGGGCGCCTCGAGACGGAGCGGCTGGTCATATCGAAAGGAGCGTACCGCTTCGTCATCGAGCCGGTGGCGACTGCCGAAGAAGCTCCGACGCAGGACGCGGCTGCTGAGCAGCCGATTCGCTCACGGTACAGCCGCTGGATCGTGGCAGCGCTTGCGGCCTCGCTCGTCGTGAACGCGGTCGGGCTGGCGTGGCTCGGCTTCGCCAAATGGCGTGCTGCCCCGGACCAGCTCGCGCAAGTCAGGGCGAGCCCGGTTTGGTCGCACATCCTCGGGGATGATCGAACGATTTTCCTCGTCCTCGGGGACCATTATTTGTTCGGCCAGACGGACGCTTCGCACCAGCACACGCGCCTCATCCACGACTTCTCGATCAATTCACCGAGCGATCTCGAGCAGTACCTCAAGCTCCACCCCGGCGAGACGGGACAAGACTATGACTTGCAGCTCTCCTACCTGCCGACGGCTGCCGGATTCGCGCTGCGCGATGTGATGCCGCTCCTCGCGCCGGCACACCGGCGCGTCCGCGTCGCGCTCGCCTCGGAGCTCAATCCGCAGCTGCTCACCTCCGCGCACGTCATCTACATCGGATACCTCTCCGGCATGGGCATGCTGCGCGATCTGGTGTTTGCCGGCTCGCGTTTCGCGCTCGGCAGCTCCGACGCCGAGCTCGTCGACCGGACGACGGGCGAGCACTACCTGAGCCAAGCGGCGATGCCGAACAGGGAAGAGAAGTACCACGACTATGGCTACTTCGCGACGTTCTCCGGGCCAACCGGCAACCAGATCATCGTGATCTCGGGCACGCGCGACGTCGCCCTGATGCACACGGCCGAGGCGGTCACGCAGCCGCGGGGACTCGAAGCGCTCACCGCAAGCGCGCACGGAGCGAGCGCATTCGAGTCGCTCTACGACGTGTACGGCATGGAAGGCATGAACCTCGACGGCAAGCTCGTCCTCACTTCCAAACTCAACACCTCGCGGATCTGGACGGGCGAGTCGGTCGAGACCGAGCCGTTGGGCGCGGCGCACGCCCCGGGCGAGGCGCCCTCCGGCGCCCGCGCGGCACGCGCGTCGCCGCGCTGAGTCGCGAAGTCCCCGCCGCGAGGCGCACATGGCTGAACAGTCCGCGACCGACGCCGCTCGCCCACGCAAACCCCGCTTCGCGGTGCAGGTCAAGCGCATCCGGCGCTTGACGCCGCGCATGGTGCGCGTGACGTTCACCGGGGATGAGCTATCCGGCTTCGCCTGGAACGGTCCTGCGGCCCATATCAAACTGATTTTCGATGCCGCAAACGGCCAAGCCCCAAGCGGCTCGCAGGCTGGAACGCCCACGGCGGGCGGGACGCGCACGCCGATGCGCACCTACACGCCGCGGCGGTTCGACGCGACCGCGCGCGAGCTCGACGTGGAATTCGTGATCCACGGGGAGGGTCCCGCCTCGGCCTGGGCGGAAAGGGCCGAAGTTGGTCAGTCCCTGACGGTCGCCGGCCCAGGGCGCAGCTACGCCGTCGACCCGGATGCGGACTGGTACGTCCTTGCGGGAGACGATACGGCGATTCCGGCGATCTGCACGATCCTCGATGCGCTGCCGCCCACCGTGAAAGCGCTTGCGCTCGTCGAAGTGGTCGACTCCGCCGAGGAGCATTCCCTCGAGACACGCACCGCGAACACCGAAATCCGCTGGCTGCGACGGGGAGCCGATCCGCGCGATGCGGGCCGCGAGCTCGAGTCCGCCGTGCGCCGCATGGAGCTTCCGCCCGGGGCGGGCCGCATCTACGTCGCGTGCGAGTCCGAGGCGATGCGTCGCATCCGCCGACATCTCATCACCGAGCGCGCGTTCCCGCGCGACCGTCTCGTGACGCGCGGTTACTGGCGGCTCGGCGAGACGGATCATCCCGATCGCGACTACGGTGAAGACGTCTCGTAGAACGAGCACGAGTGCCGCCGCCGTCGCACCGATGGGCGACGCGGGCGCAAGAGCCGACGTGGGCGCGAGAGCGGACCCGGGCGCAAGAGCCTCTGCGATCGACTGGCGCCGAATAGAGGAAGCGCTCGACGCTGATGGCTACGGGATCGCTCGCGGCTTGCTGCGGGCCGATGAATGCGCCGCGCTGATTCAGAGCTACACGGAAGACCGCCTCTTCCGCAGCACGATCGTCATGGCGCGGCATGGCTTCGGGCAGGGCGAATACCGGTATTT
>DASXNC010000453.1:0-1930 GCA_036495325.1 Steroidobacteraceae bacterium | reverse complement strand
GTGGCGTGGCAACGCTCGCGGCGCTCTATGACCTGCAGTGGGAGCGGGCCGCGGTAACGCTCTACGATTCGCCGTCGAGCGGTAAGAAGGTCGCCCGCTCATACATGATGCCGAGAACCCATACGGAGCTTCAAAGCATCAGCGCCGCGATGAGAGTTTGGGCGGATTACACCCACGGCATGATGGGTCGGGTCCCCGACTACATCAATCGCGCGTTGACGGGCTACGCGGCCGGCGCGCCGTTCCTTGCGGAGGCCGACCCGCGCTTCGGCGCGAACGCCGTTCGCTACTACGAGTACCTGCGCGAGAACGACCTGTGCCTCACGCACACGTTGATTCCTCCGCAGGCGAACCGGGCGGTGAGCGCGGCCAAGCAGGCCGATCCCTTCCTTGCCGCGCGCATCAAGGAGGAGACCGACGCCGGCATCGTCATTCGCGGCTGCCGCATGCTCGCGACGCTGCCGATGTCCGATGAGCTCATGGTGTTTCCCTCCACGCTCTTGAAAAGCCCGGAGGAGGACGCCCCTTACGCGTTCGGATTCTGTATTCCGAACGACACTCCAGGTCTGCGCTTCATCTGCCGCGAGAGCGTCGATTACGGACGCTCCCACTTCGACCACCCGCTCGGGTCGCGCTTCGAGGAGATGGATGCGGTCGTCGTGTTCGAGGACGTCTTCGTGCCCTGGGAGAACGTATTCCTCTACCGCGACATCAAGCGATGCAACGAGGCCTATGCGCGCACGGGCGCCGTCGTGCACATGACGCATCAGGTGGTCGTGAAGAACATCGCGAAGACCGAGTTCCTGCTCGGGCTCGCGTGGCTCATGGTGAGCGCGATCGGGGCGGAGGTCTTCCAGCACATCCAGGAGAAGCTCGCCGAGATCTGGATCAATCTCGAGACCATGAAGGCATTCCTGCGCACCGCCGAGGTGGACGCAGCGCTCGATGAGTGGGGCGTCATGCGCCCGGCATGGAATCCGCTCGATGCGGCGCGCAATCTCTACCCGCGCCTGTATCCGCGGATGGTGGAGATCATCCAGCAGATCGGCGCGAGCGGACTTGTCGCGATGCCTACCGAGGCCGATGTGAAGGGTCCCCTCGCGGAGGACATCAAGAAGTACTACCAGGCGGCGCGCGCGGATGCCTTCGACCGCATCCCGCTGTATCGCCTCGCGTGGGATACCGCCGTCTCGGCGTTCGGGTCGCGGCAGGTGCTCTACGAGCGGTTCTTCTTCGGCGATCCGGTGCGGATGGCGGGCGCGCTCGTCGCGGGCCACGGCGCGCAGATCCAGGAATACGCGGACAAGGTGCGAGCTTTCGTGAAGCTCGGGCGCGACGAGGCACTCTCCGGCAGAGGTTGAGACTCATGAGCGATGCTCCGAGCGGCCCATCGATTTCCGCATTCGAGTCCGCGACGACGCTCATCGAGCGGCTGCGTGCCCGCAGGATCGGCGCGCGCGAGCTGCTCGAGTACTTCATCCGCCGTATCGAGCGTTACGACGGACTCATCAATGCGGTGATCGTTCGTGACTTCGAACGTGCCCGCGCTCGCGCGGATGCCGCGGACCGGGCGATCGGCCGCGGGGAGGTGCTCGGTCCGCTGCACGGATTGCCCATGACGATCAAGGAGTCGTTCCACTTCGCGGGCACGCCGACGACGTTCGGGTTTCCGGAGTTCCGCGGCAACACGGCGGCGAGCAACGCGGTCGTGGTCGACCGGCTGCTCGCGGCGGGCGCTGTGATTTTCGGCAAGACCAACGTCCCGCCCGGGCTGATGGATGGGCAGAGCTGGAACGAGGTCTATGGCCGCACGAACAATCCCTGGGATTTATCGCGGACGCCCGGCGGCTCCTCCGGCGGCTCGGCCGCGGCGCTCGCCGGGGGATTGACCGGTCTCGATCTCGGTAGCGATATCGCCTCCTCGATCCGC
>DASXNC010000452.1:0-5459 GCA_036495325.1 Steroidobacteraceae bacterium | reverse complement strand
TCCTTGTCGTAGTACTGCATGACGAAGGACGCGAGCGCCTCGTGCGGCTCGGCGAGCGCCGCACGCGGAAAGTAGCTGGTGGTGCCGAGGTTGCGGCCGCCGCGCACCAGCATGACGCTGACGGAAAACTCCCCCGCGTCCCCGACGATGGCGAAGATGTCGACGTCGCGCTCGCCCTCGGCGGTGATGAACTGCTGCGACTGGATGCGTTGCAGGGCGGCGAGCTGGTCGCGGATCTGCGCGGCGCGCTCGAAGTCGAGCCGGCCCGCGGCCTCCTCCATGCGCGCCTGCAGCTCCGCCGTCACCTCCTCACTGCGGCCCTCGAGCACCTTGATCGCCGCGGCCATGTCCTGCGCGTAGGCCTCGCGCGTGATCAGGCCGACGCAGGGGGCCGAGCAGCGCCCGATCTGGTGCTGCAGGCACGGGCGGCTGCGGTTGGCGAAGAAGGTGTCGCGGCAGTTGCGGATGTGGAACAGCTTCTGCAGCTGACCGAGGGTGTCGCGCACGGCACCCGCGTTTGGAAACGGCCCGAAGTAGCGCCCGGGGAGATTGCGCGGTCCTCGGTAGAATGCGAGCCGCGGGTAATCGTGATCCGTCGCGAGATGGATGTAGGGGAAGCTCTTGTCGTCCCGGAGCACGACGTTGAAGCGCGGCTTGTGCTCCTTGATCAGGTTGTACTCGAGCAGCAGCGCCTCGGTCTCGGAATTAGTGACCGTGACCTCGATGCCGCCGATCTGCTGTACGAGCGCCTGGACCTTGGGCGAAACGTTGTTGGGCACGAAATACGTGCCGACGCGATCCTTTAGATTGCGGGCCTTGCCGACATAGAGCAGCTCGCCCTCGGCGCCGTACATCCGATAGACGCCGGGCCGCCGCGGGAGAGAGGCGACGTACTCCTTCGGATCGAATTGGCGGACGTTCACGAGTCCGATTTTGCCGCCGTTGCAGGCGGCCGGCCATCATCCGTCGCGGCGCTCAGCGTGCGAGCCTCGCGAGCTCGCAGGCACGCTCGAGTACGGCGCGGAACATCGGCGCCGTGAGCCGTCCGGTCTGGGTGTTGTATCGGCTGCAATGATAAGAATCGAGCAGCTGCTGCGTGTCGCCCAAACGGTGCTCCGCGCCGTGGGCGAAGGGATACGCCGAGCGCTTGAGTCCGAGCGCCGTGAGTGCCGCATCATGGCCGACGCGCCCCAGCGCGACCAGCACCCGCGCGCTCGCCAGGCGCTGGAGCTCGGTCGCCAGGTACGAGTTGCAGTTGCGAATCTCATCCGGCAGCGGCTTGTTCTCGGGAGGGACACACTTGACCGAGTTGACGATCCGCACGCCCCTCAACTTAAGCGGATCATCGGCGCTCACGGATTCGCGCCGCGTGGAGAGCCCGAGCTCGTAGAGCGTCTCGTACAGGAGGATTCCCGCAAAGTCGCCCGTGAAAGGCCGGCCCGTGCGGTTCGCGCCGTGCAGCCCGGGCGCGAGCCCGACGAGGACGATACGCGGGTCGGCATCGCCGAAAGAGGCGACCGGCCGACACCAATACGCCGGGTAGCGCCTGTGGCTCTCCGCGAGGAACTCCGCGAGCCGCGGGCAGCGCGTGCAGTCGGGGTCGTAGATCGAACGGTCGGATCGGTCGACCGGCGGCAGGCGCTGCGGCCGCGCCGCGTTGCGCCGCTCAGTGCCCCGCGCAGCCATCAGGCCCTGCGTCCGTCGTTCCCAACGATTCAGTCATCCATGTGGCGCACGATGGCGGCGGCGAAACCCGAGCAGCTCATGAGCTTCGCGCCGGGAATCAGGCGCTGCATCACTTCTTCGACGTTGCGGCGCGCCGCAAGCTCGCGCTTCGGGACGCGGATCGCCTCGCGCAGGCGCGCGAGATCGTAGGTCAGCTCCTTGTTCGCGATCGTGCGCGCGACGCCCTTGATGATGAGATCAGCCGCCTCGGTCCATTTCAGATAGCGCAGCATCATCTCGGCCGAGAGAATGAGCGAGCCCGGGTTGACGCGGTCCTTGCCCGCAAACCCCGGGGCGGTGCCGTGCGTCGCCTCGAACACTGCCGGACCGTCGCCGATGTTTCCGCCCGGCGCGATCCCGATGCCGCCCACTTGGGCGGCGAGCGCATCGGAGATGTAGTCGCCGTTGAGATTGAGCGTCGCGATCACGTCGTATTCCTCCGGCCGCATGAGCACCTGCTGCAGGAAGTTGTCCGCGATCACGTCCTTGACGACGATCTGCGAGCCCGTGAGCGGATTGCCGAACCCGAGCCACGGTCCGCCGCCGATCTCGCGCGCGCCGAACTCGTCGCGGGCGAGCTGGTACCCCCAGTTGCGGAATGCGCCCTCGGTGTACTTCATGATGTTGCCCTTGTGGACGAGCGTCACCGAGACGCGATCGTTGTCGATCGCGTACTGGATCGCCTTGCGGATCAGGCGCTGACTGCCCTCCTTCGAGACGGGTTTGATGCCGATCCCGGAGCTCGCAGGAAAGCGGATGCCCGTCACCCCGAGGTCGCGTTGTAGGAAGGCGATGAGCTTCATCACCTCGGGCGATCCCGCCGGCCATTCGATGCCAGCGTAGATATCCTCGGTGTTCTCGCGAAAGACGACCATGTCCGTGAGGCTCGCATCGGCGAGCGGGCTCGCGACGCCGGGGAAGTACCGGATTGGACGCACGCAGGCGTACAGATCGAGCGTCTGCCGCACGGCGACGTTGAGCGAGCGAATGCCTTCTCCGACGGGCGTCTCGAGCGGACCCTTGATCGAGACCACGAAATCGCGCAGCGCGTGCAGCGTCTCCTCCGGCAGCCAGTCGCCCATCATGCGGTGCGCCTTTGCGCCGGCGTACACCTCCATCCAGCGGATGGCGCGGCGCTCTCCGTATGCCTTGCGAACCGCAGCATCGACCACGCTTACCATCGCGGGTGTCACATCGATCCCGATGCCGTCGCCCTCGATGAACGGAATGATCGGCCGATCGGGGACGTTGAGCGTCGCGTCAGTGTGGACGCTGATCTTGGCGCCGTCCGCCGGCACGGCAATGCGGTCGTAGCGCATGAATCACGCGCTCACGCGCCGCGTGCTGCGTGCGCGATCGGCGATGAGCAGCGCGAGCTCGAGCGCCTGCTCGTAATTGAGCCGCGGATCGACGCTCGAGCGGTACGCGCGCTGCAGGTCCCCATCGGTAAGCCCGCGCGCGCCGCCCGTGCACTCCGTCACGTCATCTCCCGTGAGCTCGATGTGCACGCCGCCGAGATAGGAGCCGAGCTCCGCGTGGATACGGAACGCGAGCTCGATCTCCTTCAGGATGTTCTCGAAACGGCGCGTCTTGACGCCTCCGGTGGTGGTCTCGGTATTGCCGTGCATGGGATCGCACACCCAGAGCACCGTCTGTCCCGTTCGGCGCACCGCCTCGATGAGCGGCGGGAGCCGCGTTTCGATGTCCTTCGCACCGAAGCGGTGAATGAAGGTGAGCCGTCCCGGCTCGTTCTGCGGATTGAGCGTAGCGACGAGCCCCTGGGCCCAGTCGGCGTCCATCCCCGAGCCGACCTTCACCGCGACCGGGTTCGAGATACCGCGGAAGTACTCGACGTGCGCCCCGCCCAACTGCGCGGTGCGCATGCCGATCCACGGCATGTGGGTCGAGAGGTTGTACCAGCGCTCCTTGCGCGGAATGAAGCGCGTCTGCGCCTGCTCGTAGAGCAGCAGCAGGCCCTCGTGGCTCGCATAGAAGCCGGCATGCATCGCCTCATGCACCCGCCGCCCGGAGAGCCCCTCGAAGAAATCGAGCGAATCGGCGATCGAGTCGGCGATGCGCCCGAACGTCTCCTTGAGGGGAGAGTGCTTGACGAAGCCGAGATCCCAGTACTCCGGGTGGTGCAGATCGGCGAAGCCGCCGTCGACGAGCGCCCGGACAAAATTGAGCGTGAGCGCGGCGCGCTCGTAGCCGCGCAGCAGCAGGTTCGGATCGGCGGCGCGCGCCTCTGCGGTGAACTCGGGCCGATTCACGAGGTCGCCGCGATAGCTCGGCAGGGTCGCTCCACTGCGCGTCTCGGTGTCGGCCGAGCGCGGCTTCGCGTACTGGCCCGCCATGCGCCCCACGCGGATGATCGGCTTCTTGAGGCCGTGCAGCAGCACGAGGCTCATCTGCAGCAGGATCTTGAGCTTCTTGGTGATCTGGTCCGATTCGCAGTCCGAGAACGTTTCGGCGCAATCGCCGCCCTGCAGCAGGAACGCCTCGCCACGCTGGGCGGCCGCGAGCCGCTCCCGAAGCTCTTCGACCTCCCACGAGACGACGATGGGCGGCAAGCGCGAGAGGTGGGCGACCACGCGTTCGAGGGCGGCGGGGTCGTCGTACCGCGGCTGCTGCGCGGCGGGCTTCGAATGCCAGCTCGCGGGGTGCCAGGACATCGAATGGTCGGGACTGCGCATGGAACCGGTGCGATTGGGGCGGCCGGAGCCTACCACGAACCGGCCCTAGGAGCCTGCCGGGCTCCCTGGCTGGCGTCGGCGGGGCCGGGAGAGCAGAATTCGCCCCCTTTCGGGGCACAGCCGCTCCGGGGCGGACCCCGGGGACCGGCGGTCCGCCACACGGTTGGGGTATGAAATGAATCGGGTCTTGATTCTCGGCGCCGGAAAGATCGGCGCTCTCATCTCGGGGCTGCTCGCAGAGTCCGGCGCGTACGAGGTCGAGCTCGCCGACCTCGACGGCGCAATGGCCGATGCGGTCGCGAAGGCGCACGGCTCGCCGCACCTCGGCAGCTTCTCGCTCGATGCCACGGCGCCGGGCGCGCTTCAGCGCCACCTCGAAGCGCATCCGGTCGACGCGGTGGTCTCGGGTCTGCCCTATTACTGCAACGTCGCGGTCGCCGAGGCCGCGCGGGCCGCGGGCGTGCACTATTTCGATCTGACCGAGGATGTCGAAGTCACGCGCGCGGTGCGCCGCATCGCTGCGGGCAGCCGGCGCGCGTTCGTCCCGCAGTGCGGACTCGCTCCGGGCTTCATCAGTATCGCTGCGAACGAGCTGCTCACGCATTTCGACGAGGTGCGCACGGTGAAGCTGCGCGTGGGCGCCCTGCCCCAACACCCGAATAACGTGCTCAAGTACTCGCTCACCTGGTCGACCGAGGGACTCATCAACGAATACGGCAATCCCTGCCAGTCCGTCGTCGAGGGACGCATGGTCGAGGTCTCCCCGCTCGAGGGGCTCGAGGAGATCGAGATAGACGGCACGCTTTACGAGGCCTTCAACACCTCGGGCGGCCTCGGCTCGCTCGCTGAAACTCACGGGGTCGGCGTCGAGTCAATGAACTACAAGACCATCCGCTATCCGGGGCACTGCGCGCAGATGCGCCTGCTGATGAACGACCTGAAGCTCAACCACGACCGCGCGACGCTCAAGCGCGTTCTCGAGAACGCCGTGCCACAGACGCTGCAGGACGTGGTGATCGTCTACGTGGCGGTGACCGGCAC
>DASXNC010000451.1:0-1837 GCA_036495325.1 Steroidobacteraceae bacterium | reverse complement strand
GACCCAGGGCGCCGAAGCGCCTTCTTCCGAGGCCGGTGACAAGGGACAGACGAGCTACAGCCTGGGCCTCCTGCTCGGTGCGCAGCTGCCGAAGCTCGGTCTCGACGACAAATCGATCGACTTCGCGAGGCTCGCGCAGGGCATGAAGGACGTGATGAGCGGCAAAGTGCATCCGTCTCAGCCTGACCAGCAGAGGGTCGCGAACTTCGTTCAGCAGAATAACGAGGCCGCGGCGCGCCGCTTCCTCGCGGCAAACAGCAAGCGTCCTGGCGTGAAGACGACGCAGAGCGGGCTGCAGTACAAGGTGCTCAGCGAGGGCAGCGGCGCATTGCCGCAGCCGACCGATCAGGTCACCGTCAATTACCGCGGCACGCTGCTCGATGGGACGGTGTTCGATAGCTCCTATGAGAAGGGCAAACCATTCACGTTTGCACTCAATCAGCGGATGATCCAGGGATGGACGGAAGCGATCGGGATGATGAAGCCTGGCGCGAAGTGGCAGATCTTCATTCCGCCGGAACTCGCCTACGGCCCGAATTCCCCGCCGCCGATCCCGCCGAACTCGCTCCTCAAGTTTGAGGTGGAGATGCTCAAGGTCGGGCCGCCTGCGAGTGCCCCGCCGGGTGCCTCGCCGGGGGGAGCCGGCCCCAACGTCGGCAGTCCAACGGGACGCTGAGCATTCGCCTCCGGGGGATGGGGCTCGGCGACGGCGGCCAGCAGCAGCTCCACGAGCTCCGCGTCCCAGGTCTGCTGCGCGAGGCGGCTGTGTGACACGGGCGGCGCCCTGAGACACGCGAGGATCATCGCGCAGGCCGTGTCGACTTGGCGCAGCGCGATCGATCCCTCACGCTGTCCCTTCACCAGCAGCCGCTTGAGCCGCGCGCGCACCATCATGTCGTCCTCGCGCAGCCGCTTGCGCTCTGCGAGCGGCAGATCATGATCCGCTATCAGCGCGAGCGACTCCCCGCGCTCGCGGCGCGCCTCGAGCGCCGCGACCAGGAATGCCGCGACCTTGTCGAGCGCCGTGCCCGGCGCGGTCTCGGCACGCAACAGACTCTCGTTCAGCGCCCGCACGACACATCCCGTTCCGTCGCCCTGTAGCGGCAACTTGCAACGCATGTGCCAGTAAGCGCCGCGGCGTTCTCGGCGATTCCGAGCGAACGCGCTCGCGTGCCAGGGCGAGAGGCACCACACTTGGTGCATTCGGCGCGCGCACGCACGCTGTCGGTGCAGGCGCAATGGCAGGATCGGCGACTCACGAGGGAAGAATCAGCGACTTGCGGCCATCGGGGCGTGGGACCCGCGTGGCATCGGAATTGCTGTGGCTTTGCTCGTGCCACCTGTGCGGTGCGGATTCGGGAGAGTCGATCATGGAACGAGGCGTTGGGCGATCCGGCATGGCCCTGCAGCGCACGTACTACGTGCGCGGGCATCGAGTCGAGGGATCGCGTGATCGCTTGGGGTCCACATCCTGGACATGCGACTGCGCGGAGTACCTGCGCTCGAGATCGCTCGGCGAGCCGTGGTGTCAGCATGCCGAGCGCGTTGCTGCCGCGGCGAGCATTGATCGGCTGCTGGGCGCCGAAGGCCTGACACTCAGCCCGGAGGATTGCTAGCAAGCGCAAGAGGCGCTGCTCGACTCGAGCGGCGGTCTCGGCTTTGCCGTAACCTGGAGGGCCATGAACTCCTCCAGCATGCAGTACTTCCCGGTCGCGTGGCCCGTGCTGCTCGCGCTCGCGGCGCTATTCGCGTTCGCAATCGTCGTTGTCCTGCTCGGTGCCTTGCGATTCGCCTCCGCCAGCATGGGGCTTCGGCCCGGCACGATGTTCGTCATCCT
>DASXNC010000450.1:0-4229 GCA_036495325.1 Steroidobacteraceae bacterium | reverse complement strand
CGCCCCGCGATAGCCATGAATGCGGCGCGACAGGATCATGAGCCCACCGAGGATCGTCGTCGTCGGCAACGGAATGGTCGGACAGCGCTTTCTCGAGGAGCTCGCGGCATCGAGGGAAGGATCGCGCGAGCGTGGAGCTGGCGCGAGTCTCACGGGCGCATGGAGCGTGTCGGTGTTCGCGGAGGAGTGCCGGCCGGCCTACGATCGGGTGCAGCTCTCGAGCTTCTTCTCCGGCAAGACGATCGAGGATCTGTCGCTTGCACCCCCCGATTTTTTTGCAAAGCACGGGATCTCGCTCCACCTGAACGAGCGCGTGACGGGAATCGATCGCGATTCGCGGATCGTGCGCACTGCTCGCGGCCGCGAGTTGATCTATGACGTGCTCGTGCTCGCCACCGGCTCCCATCCCTTCGTGCCTCTCGTGCCCGGACGCGACCGGCCGAGCTGCTTCGTCTATCGGACGGTCGAGGATCTCGAGGCGATCCGTGAGGCCGCGCAATCGGCGCGCACGGGCGCCGTGGTCGGCGGCGGATTGCTGGGACTCGAGGCCGCGAAAGCCCTCCGCGACCTCCGACTCGAGACGCACGTCGTATCTATAAGCGCCTCGTCATCCGTGACGGGAGGCTGTGCGGGGCATTGCTCTACGGCGATGCACGCCACGGCGAGTGGTACCTCGAGCTCATGGCGGCGGGCAAGAACGTGACGCCCTTGCGCGACCATCTGCTGTTCGGGCCGCCCGCGTCCGCCGGCGCCCGCAGCGCCGCACTCAGCAGCTGAGCGCCGTGGCCGTCCGGACGACGTGCCCGTACTGCGGGGTCGGCTGCGGCTTGATCGCGCGTCGCGCGGGAGAGGCGGCCGGGGCCGAGGTCGCCGGCGATGCCAGTCATCCGTCAAATTTCGGCCGGCTCTGCTCGAAAGGCGCGGCGCTCGCGGATACCCTCGGCCTCGAAAATCGCCTGCTGCACCCGCGGATTCGCGAGTGTGCAGGCGCGGAGCGCGCGAGCTTGGAACACGCGAGCTGGGAGCGGGCGCTCGATCGCGTCGCGGAGGGATTCCTGCGCATCGCCCGCGAGCACGGGCCGGAGGCCGTCGCGTTCTACGTCTCGGGCCAGCTGCTCACGGAGGACTACTACGTCGCCAACAAGCTGATGAAAGGCTTCATCGGCGGCGCGAACATCGATACGAATTCACGGCTCTGCATGGCTTCCGCGGTCGCGGGGCACCGCCTGGCATTCGGCGGGGACCTGGTGCCGGGGTGCTACGAGGACTTCGAGCTCGCCGACCTCGTCGTGCTCGTCGGATCCAACACGGCGTGGTGCCATCCTGTTCTGTTCCAGCGGATCGCAGAGGCGAAGGCCCGGCGTCCGCAGCTGCGGATAGTCGTGATCGACCCGCGGCGCACGTCCACCTGCGAGATCGCGGACCTGCATCTGCCGATCCGTCCGGGAACGGACGTGTGGCTGTTCAACGGCCTGCTTGCCTATCTGCATCGCAACGGCTGCGCCGATGCGGAATTCGTGGCGAAGCACACTTCCGGCGCCGCGCAGGCGCTCGCGACTGCCGAGACCTCGACCGCCGATGCGACCGAGCTCGGCCGCACGTGCGGGATCGATCCCGGCCGCATTGAGACGTTCTTCCGTATCTTCGCGAACACGCCCCGCGTCGTCACGGCGTTCTCCCAAGGGGTAAATCAATCCACTGCGGGCACGGACAAGGTGCTGAGCATCCTCAACTGCCATCTCCTGACGGCGCGGATCGGGCGGCCTGGCATGGGACCGTTCTCGATCACCGGGCAACCGAATGCGATGGGAGGACGCGAGGTGGGCGGCATGGCGAGCCAGCTCGCCGCGCACATGGAGATCGAGAACGCGGCGCATCGCCGCATCGTGCAGCAGTTCTGGGCGAGCCCGCGCATTGCCGATCGGCCAGGGCTGAAGGCCGTCGAGCTTTTCGAAGCGATTCATGCCGGCCGCGTACGGGCGGTGTGGATCATGGCGACGAATCCCGCGGTCAGCCTGCCGGACGCCGATCGCGTGCGCGAGGCGCTCGCGCGCTGCGAGCTGGTCGTCGTTTCCGACTGCGAGGCAGACACCGAGACGGCGCGGCTCGCGCACGTTCTTCTGCCCGCGCTCGCATGGGGCGAGAAGGACGGGACGGTGACCAGCTCGGAGCGGCGCATCTCGCGCCAGCGAGCGTTCCTGCCGGCTCCCGGCGAGGCACGGCCGGACTGGTGGATCGTGTGCGAGGTCGCGAAGCGCATGGGCTTCGGCCGGTATTTCGACTACGCCGCTCCGCACGAAATCTTCGACGAGCATGCGCGGCTCTCCTGCACGGAGAACGACGGGTCGCGGATGTTCGATATCGGGGGACTCGCGGGCCTGACGCGCGAGCGGTACGACGCACTCGAGCCAGTGCAGTGGCCTGTACGGAGCTCGGCGGGTCGCGGGCCGCTCGTCGACCGAGACGATGCGAAAGGCGTCGCGCGTTTGTTCACAGACGGGCGCTTCATGCATGCGGATCGGCGCGCCCGCTTCGTGCCGACCCCGCCGCGCGCGCCGGCTCACGCCCCGGATGGGGAATTTCCGATGGTGCTCAATACGGGCCGTATCCGCGATCAGTGGCACACGATGACTCGCACGGGCCGCTCGTCGCGCCTTGCGGAGCACCGCCCCGAGCCGTTCATCGATCTGAACGGTCAGGACGCGCTCGTTGCCGGCGTGCGTGAGGGTGAGCTCGCGCGCACCGTCACGCGCTGGGGCTCGATGATCGGCCGAGTTCGCACGAGCGGCGAGATGGCGCGCGGGCACGTGTTCGTGCCGATGCACTGGAGCGCGGTCGTCGCCTCCGATGCGCGCGCGGGCGCGCTGGTCAGTCCCGCCGTCGATCCGGTTTCCGGCGAGCCGGAGCTCAAGCACACGCCGGCGCATATCGAGCCGTTTCACGTCGACTGGTTCGGCGTCGTTGCGAGCCGCAGGCCGATCGGTGGGCCGAAGGTCGCCTGGTGGACCTTGGTGCGTGGCGAGGGATGGTTGCGCTACGAGCTCGCCGGCCGCGGCGTGCCGGGCGCCGGAGCGGACTCAACGGATTGGGCGGAGTGGGCGCGTCGGCTGATCGGCGTGCCGGACGACGAGGAGGATTTTCTCGACTATTTCGACGAGGGTTCGAGTATTTATCGCGCGGCGCACCTCGTGGGAGAACGCCTCGAGGCGTGCGTCTATGTCTCGCGTCGGCCCGAGCTGCCCGCGCGCCGGTGGCTCGCGAGCCTATTCGCGCGGCCCGCGATCCCGGATCGGGATCGGGCAGCACTGCTCGCCGGGCGTCCGCTCGCAAGCGATGCCGCTTCGACCGGCGCAGCGTCCGACTCCGGACCTCTAGTCTGCTCGTGCTTCGCGGTCGGGCGGGAGGCGATCGCTTCAGCCATCCGCGCGCATGGTCTCCGCGACGTCCGCGAGGTCGGCGCACGACTCAAAGCCGGAACGAACTGCGGGTCGTGTTTGCCCGAGATCCGGGCGCTGCTCGCCGAGTCCGCCTCTGCCCTCTCGCCGTCTATTCAGACGGCGGCGCGCGGCGCGCTTTCGATTTGACTGCAAGCTTCGCGAAGAACAATCCCGCCTCGTAGAGCGCGTACATCGGCACCGCCATGATGATCATCGAGATCGAGTCGGGCGGCGCGAGCGCCGCAGCGACGACGAAGATTGCGATGAGCACGTATCCGCGGTTCGATGCGAGCTTCTCCACGCTGACGAGGCCCGTCGTCGCGAGCAGCACGACCGCGATCGGCGCCTCGAAAGCGACGCCGAATGCGAGGAACAGACGCATCACGAAGTCGAGATACTGCGAGATGTCGGTCATCATCAGGACGCCCTTCGGGGTCGTCGTCACCATGAACTGGAACACGACGGGGAAAACCGCGAAGTACGCGAACGCGATGCCGGCATAGAACAGGAGAATCGAGGACACGATGAGCGGAAATGCGAAGCGCTTCTCGTGCCGGTAGAGGCCCGGCGCCACGAACGCCCATACCTGGTAGAGCACGTACGGCATGGCAATGAACAGCGCCACGTACATCGCGAGCTTGAAAGGCGTCATGAACGGGGTGATGACGCCGGTCGCGATCAGGTGAGAGCCGGGCGGAAGCTTCGCCTTGACCGGCCGTGAGACCATCTCGAACAGCGCGTTAGAAAAATACGCGCACGGGATGAAGACGATGACCCAGGCGATCATCGCCC
>DASXNC010000449.1:0-2694 GCA_036495325.1 Steroidobacteraceae bacterium | reverse complement strand
CGCAATTCCTCGAGCGACAGCGAGAGCGGGCGCTCGACGAGACCTCCCACCGCAAGCCGCCAATCGCGAAATCCGTTGCTCGCAAGCGCGTTGTATTCGTCGGTGCCGGGCGTGGAGGAGCCGTTCGAGCGCGGATGCGTCGAGATGTCGGCCGCCGGGTATTCCTGCGCGAGAGCATCGCGCCCGAGCAGGAGGCGCTGCGCGGTGTACGTCAAGCCCTCCGCCGTATCGAGCGCCCCCGTGACTCGCGGCGAGTCGGCGAGCCGGTCGCAGCCGCTTGCCGCCAGCGCTCCGCCCGCGGCGAGCAGCTGTTTGAGATGACGGCGCCGGTCGAGCCGCACGCCGCGGCGCTCTTTGCTCATCGGGTCTCCTCCCTGCCGCCCCGTGCGAGGGCAAACCAGCCGGTCACGATGCTGCGCAGCTCGTTGAGCGGTCCTGCCGCGAGCATCGCGGCGAGGTGAACGAGGATGAACAGTACGAGCGCGCTGGCGGTGAGAAAGTGGATCGTCCGGGCCGACTGGCGGCCTCCGAATAGCTCGGTGAGAAAGTGCAGCCGCGCGTCCATGCCGGGCGACATGGTGAGTCCCGTTGCGACCATGAGCGGCAGCAGGAAGAACAGCACCGCCAGATACGAGAGCTTCTGCAGGAGATTGTAGCGACGCGCTTCCTCGCCCTCGGGGAACCTCAGGCGCAGATGATCGAGTATCGAGCGCCCGATCCCGCGCAGCTCGCGCCCCGACGGCCAGAGCATGCCTTGGACCCTGCCGCTCGCGAGCGCGTAGATCACGTACGCGAGCCCGCTCGCGACGAAGATCCACGCGAAGAAGATATGCCAGGTGCGGCCGTCGGCGAGGTCCTGCCAGGAGGGCAGCGTGATCCAGGAGGGAAATGCCGGCTGGTCGCCCCCGGAGCCGAAGCTGACCCACGGACTTGCGAACGTCGAGGCATTACCCCAGTAGAGCGCGGGGTGCGCGTTGAGAATCTGCAGTCCGCTCGGGATCAGCACGAGCAAACAGAGGACGTTGATCCAATGCCACACGCGCACCGGCAGCGGATGCCGGTACACCGCGGTGCGCCCATCGTGCAGCACCCGCTCTCGAGTGCGGGGCGACTCTTGCCGCTCGACCGAGGGTGCCTGGGGTGCCGGGGTCGTCACATTGGCGGCTTTGCCCCGTTCTCGCCGATCGCGACGCCCATCGAGCTCAACGCGCCGTCGGGCGCCTTTGCCACGATGAGGAATGCGGGAATCCCGGGCTTCACCAGCGAGCGCTCGCCGTTCGTGAACTCGACGATCGGTACGCTCTTCGGGACGACGATGCGCCGCTCGCCGTGCGGATAGGTCACCGTGAGCTCGCGGCCGCTGCGCACCGACTTCACCTGGCCAACGGTGCCGTTCGTCATCATGGAGCCCTTGCGCAGGTCCCAGGCATAGTGTCCCTCGCCCGCCTTCACGCCCGGCGGAAAAACGTGCACCTCGAGTGAGCGGCCGGTGCCGTTTCGTTGAGGCATCTCGGCCGTGCCAATGAAGCTGCCCGGCTTGATCGCATCGATATCCACGGGTTTGAGCACCGTCACGTTCCACTTCGGAGCGAGCTGGATCGTCTCCGTCTTGCCGCCCTCGGTCGCGAGCGTGAGCGTGTCCCCGTTCAACGCTTCCACCGTGCCCCGCGCAACCGTGGGCGGAGCCTGAGCGAAGGCCCCGAACGAGACGAGGCAGGACGCGGCTGCAGCTGCAGCCGTATGGAGAATTGTTTTCATTCTTTCACTCGCAAAAAAACGGTCCGGAAGCCGGACAAGGAGCGTTATTGGCGCTCGAAGAGCCGGCAGTAGATGCAGTCGGCCCGATGCTCGCTCTCTTCGATCCAAAAATTGCGGAGCCAGGGCGTCTCGCGGACCGATGCGGCGTGCTCGAGGGTCTGATTGGCCATGTCATGCTCGGCGAGCTCGAGCGGGTGGGCTCGCACGAGGATCACGTGCGCTCGCATCGTCTCGAACGTCCCGCGCGGGTGAACCGTCACCGCGGCGCCACCGTGCTCGATGCGCTCGGCGAAGCGTTACGCGAGCGGCTGTTCGTGCTGCGCAGTGAAGATTGCACGAAAATGGCGGACGAACCGATCGTGCGGGGACCCCGCAGGCGCGAGCCCCGCTCGCCCGGGCACCCCGTCGGATGTGAGATCCACGCGGTCCGTCGGAAATCCGTCTCGAATCAGCTCGAGAAGGACCCGCTCGGCTTCCCCGCAGTCATCGAACATCGCGGTCATGACGGCACTCATGCCTCGCCTCCGGGGCACGCTCGCCGCTGACGCGACGGGCGCGCCACAACGCTTTCCCTTAGCTTAGTCCTCCTTCGGGCAACGGCAAGTTCAATCGTCGGGGCCGAGGCAGGCACGCCCGGCAGCCCTGCCGCGGGGTGGCCCCAGGGCCATTGCGGTACCATTTGAGCCAGACGCGGTGGCGGGACGCGAGGCGGCCAGATCGTCAGGGCCGGCTGCGCCGCCCGTCGGGGGAGCGAGATGGCGGAATCGGCGGCTCGGGGCTTCACGGAACAGCGGTTGCGGCGGGTTGCCGCGGCGATCGAGGAGGACGTGCGGCGGCGGCGCTATTTCGGGGCCGTGATCGCTATCGCGCGCGGCGGCCGCGTCGGGCTCTTCGAGGCGATCGGCCACGCCGATCCCGATGCGCGCCGCCCGCTGT
>DASXNC010000448.1:0-5465 GCA_036495325.1 Steroidobacteraceae bacterium | reverse complement strand
CGGTCAGGTGCTCCTCCTGAGGTTCCACCGTACGCTCGCGCGCCGTACGCGGCAGCGGCCCCGGCGCATGAGTCGTGAACGAAGCCAACAGCTCTTCGACACCAAAATTATTGACTGCCGATCCAAAGAACACCGGCGTCTGCCTGCCGGCTCGGTAGTCTTGCAGACTGAAACTCTCAGTCGCGCCCTTGACGAGCTCGATCTCGTCATCAAACGTCTGCGCCATGTCACCGAGAAACTCGCGCGCCTGCTGGCTGTGCAAGCCATCGATTGTCAGGTTCTCGCCGACCCGACCCTTCGCTCCTGCCTCGTAGGCATAGATCCGATCTTCGAGCAGGCGATAAATGCCGCGCAGCTCGCGCCCCATCCCTATGGGCCAGGTAATAGGCGCGGTGCGGATGCCCAGAACCTTCTCGATCTCGTCGAGCAGCTCGATCGGCTGCCTTCCGTCGCGGTCCAGCTTGTTGATGAAGGTCATGATCGGCGTGTCGCGCAGCCGGCAGACCTCCATGAGCTTGATCGTCCGCTCCTCCACGCCCTTGGCGCAGTCGATGACCATGAGAGCCGAGTCGACGGCGGTCAGCGTTCGATAAGTATCCTCGGAGAAATCTTCGTGGCCGGGCGTGTCGAGGAGGTTCACGATGCGGCCCCGATACGGAAACTGCATCACCGAGGAGGTGACGGAAATCCCGCGCTGCTGCTCGAGCCGCATCCAGTCGGAGGTGGCATGGCGTGCAGCCTTGCGTCCCTTCACGGTCCCGGCCATCTGGATGGCGCCGCCGAAGAGCAGCAGTTTCTCCGTGAGCGTGGTCTTGCCGGCGTCGGGGTGCGAGATGATCGCAAACGTCCGGCGCCGCGCGATTTCGGCAGCGAGATCGTTCATCGAGGGTCCAGAGTCAGGTCAGCGCAGGGGGCGAACGCCGCACAGGGCGCTTCGCCCGACGGTGGTGCTCAAGAATGGGGCCGCCGCGCGCGAAGGGCAAGCTTGAGCACCGCGGCGTCCTCGCGGCCGCCGACCGCCTGGTAGTAGCCGCGGCGTACGCCCACCGGCTCGAAGCCGAGCGCCTGGTACAGGCGGATTGCGGGGGTGTTCGAGGGACGCACCTCGAGATATGCCTCGTGCGCGCCGCTCGCGGCGGCGCGGCCGAGCAAGTGCTCGAGCATCGCGCGGCCGATGCCCCGGCAGCGCCAGCTCTGGCGCACGCAAAGGTTGAGCACGTGCGCCTCACCGGCGCCGGTGCTCATGATGCCGTAGCCCGCGAGTTCCTCCCCGACCAGCACGATGCGGCAGATGTAGCCGACGCGCAGACAGTCGCGGAAGATGCCCTCGCTCCAGGGGAATTGATACGAGGCGCGCTCGATCTCGATGATCCCGCGCACGTCCGCATCCGTCATCGAGCGGATAGTGAGTTGCGGCAGAGCCGCGAGCCGGTCGGGCGCGATCGCCATCAGTGTTGAGTGCCGCGGGCTAGGAGCTCACGGAAAACGCTTCGCGCGAATTTCAGGTCCTCCCATGCCTTGCGCTTGTCCGCCGGCGTACGCAGGAGGTACGCGGGATGATACGTCACCACGAGGGGTGAGTTCAGGGGACCGAAGGAGTGGACCCTGCCCCGCAACCGTCCGAGCGGCAGATCGGTTGCGAGGAGATTCTGTGCAGCGATGCGCCCGACGGCGAGGATGAGCACGGGGCGGATGAGCTCGATCTGCCGGCTGAGGTAGGGCAGGCAGCTTGCGACCTCCTCTGGCTTCGGATCGCGGTTGCCCGGCGGACGGGACTTGAGCACGTTCGCGATGTAGACATTCTCGCCACGCGCGAGTCCGATGGCCTTGAGCATCGAATCGAGCAGCTGGCCCGCCCTGCCGACGAACGGCTCGCCTCGGCGATCCTCCTCCGCCCCGGGTGCTTCACCGACGACGAGCCACTCCGCGCGCACATCGCCGACGCCGAAGACCGACTGAGTGCGAGTCTGGTAAAGCGGGCACTTCGTGCACTCCCGGACCGCCGTGCGCAGCGCCTCCCACGCCCCATCGGGGGCGGGGCGAGCCTCGCCGGGAGCGTCGCTGCGTGGCCCTTCGGGAGCTTCGCTCCGCTCCTCCACGGAGACGGCTTGCGTCGTCGTCCGTGGGCGCCAGACCTCGATTCCGAGCGCTTCGAGGTACGCGTGCCTTCGCGCCTCGTCCACGGCTCAGCCCGGCACCGAGGTTCCGCGGAAGAGCCTGCGAGTCCTGCGCGCGACCCAGAGCAGAGGCGCGGAGGCCGCGTAGGTCGCGAAGCTCGAGAGCAGCATCGTCGGCGGATCGAGTGCGATCAGCCAAAAGCACAGCGGCACGATCAGGATGTACGCGAATTTGACGCGCCGGTCGAGATTGAACTGCTTGAAGCTCGGATAGCTGAAACGGCTCACCATGAGGGCGCCCGCCGCCGCGGTGATGCAGAAGGCGGCGATGAGTCCCGTGAGCCCGGGCTCTCGCCATTCGCTCGAGAACCACACGAATGCCGCGACGATCGCCGCGGCCGAGGGACTCGGGAGCCCCTCGAAGTAGCGCTTGTCTGCCGTCGCGGAGCGCGCGTTGAAGCGCGCGAGGCGCATCGCGGCGCACACCGCGTACAGGAAGGCCGCGAGCCACCCGAAGCGTCCCCAGGCGCGGCCGTATTCCGCGATTCGCACGACGCCCCACTGATAGGACACGATCGCCGGGGCGAGACCGAAAGCGACCATGTCCGCGAGACTGTCGTACTCCTTGCCGAACGCGCTCTCCGTACGCGTGAGGCGTGCGATCCGGCCGTCGAGGGTGTCGAAGATCATCGCGACGAATACCGCGATACCGGCCGGCTCGAAATGCTTGTCGATTGCCGCGACGACCGCGTAGAAGCCCGAGAACAGGCACCCGGTCGTCAGGAGATTCGGCAGGAGGTAGACCCCCAGGCGGCGGGGCCTGCGCTCCGGGTCGTCGTTCCCGCTATCGTCGCTCAACACGTGGTCCATCGATTCTCTGCGCACGGCCGCACGGCGCCGTGATGATACAGTGACGCGGATCTCAGCCGCCGCCCTCGAAATTGAAACACGATCGGCGTCTCAAGTCTCGCCGGATGCACCCGGCCGAACGCCCACCGCACGGGGGTTCCACATCGCCATGTCCCTCGCCCCGCGCTCAGCCCCTCGCGCTCCGCGCGCCGTCCTCCTCGCTTTCGCCGCGGCCGCAGGCCTCCTCACGTGCCTGACGGCACACGCGGACCAGCAGCGCGACCCAGGCCTGAAGACTGTGGTCGCCGGTGCCATCAGCCAGGCGCAGTGCTTTACCGATCGCTTCGACTCGGCCGTCTGGTACCGCCTGATGGAGCCTCGCCTGCGGCGCACGGTTCCCGACGACCGCGAGCGCGTGGAGATTCTGAAGGACGTCTACTGCGAGACGCACCGTCCCGGGGAGACGCGCCTGCCCCCCGGTCTCGTGATGGCGCTCATCGATGTCGAGAGCCGCTTCGATCGCTGGGCCGTCTCCTCTGCCGGCGCCGTCGGTCTCATGCAGGTCATGCCGTTCTGGCCCGAGCAGCTCGGGATGAAGCGCTTCGAGCTCACGCACGTCGAGGCGAACCTGCGGATGGGCTGCGCCATCCTGCGCTTTTACCTGCGCGAGGAGCGTCACAACTATGCGCGGGCGCTCGCCCGCTATAACGGCAGCGTCGGCCACCGCAACTACTCCGATGCCGTACTCGAGCGCTGGGGCGATCACTGGACCGGAGCCGATGATCTCGGTAGCGGCGCCCAGGCCGCTCAAGCCGTTCGAAAGTCATCCGGAGGCTGATCACAGGGCGCCTCGGCGACCTCGACCTCCGTCACGCGGCTCGCCGTCGACCCGACCCACAGCCATTCGACGAACGCTTGCACCGCGGCATCCTCGCCGCACGCCAACACCTCCACACGGCCGTCGGGGAGATTCCGCGCGTACCCGGTGACGCCGAGCTCGCGAGCCCGCTGCGCCGCCGAGCCGCGGTAGTACACGCCCTGCACTCTCCCGCTTACCCAGCAGATCTTGCCCATGCCTTCGGTCTCAAGTGCGTCGCGCCAGAACTGAGCGAATGAAAGGCACCGTGAGCCGCCGCCGCTCGATGAGCGACTCCTCATCGAGCGCATCGAGCAGATCGTAAAGAGAACGCATGTCGCGTGGGAAGCGCCGCTGCAGCCAGCGCGCCGTGTCCTCGGGCAGCTCGATACCGCGCGCGGTCGCACGGAGCTTGAGCGCCTCGAGCACCTCCGCATCCTCGAGTCCTTTGAGCTGGAATACGGCGCTCGCCGTCCAGCGCGAGCCGAGGTCCGGCAAGGCCCAGCTTGCGAGGGCGGGCGGCCGCTGGGCGGAGGCGATGAGCACGCCGCCCCGCTCCTCGACCTCGCGATGCAAACCGAACAGAGCTCGCGCCCAGTCGGGCTGCGCGGCAACTTGATCGATGTCATCGAGGCAGAGGCAATCGAGCTCCCCGAGTCCCTCGAGCGTGCCACTGCCGCAGGAGTTGAGCTCGCGAAGCGGCAGATAGCCTGCGCGCAGGCGCTCACTCGCGAGCACGCAGGTCGCCTGCAGCAAGTGAGACTTGCCCACCCCTTGAGCCCCCGAAATCCACGCGGTGCCGCTCAGTCGGCCCTGAGCCAGTGCTTTCAAATGTTGAACGGCCTCCGCGTCGCGCCCGGGCAGGAACGTCGCGAACACCGCGCGATCCGGGATGCGAACGCCGAGAGGAAGCTGCCGCATGCGATGGAACGCCCCGCGCGCCTCAGTGCGAGCCGGCGGGCAGCGCCAGCGCCCGGCGCGTAAACCGGGTGATGTAATCGAGCGCGGAGGCTGCCGTCGTGAGAAGCGTGATCGCCGCGAGCGCCGTCAGCGCCGGGGCACTCGGAAAGCGATATGCCGCATGCGACATCACCGCAAACAAGTACGTGAGCTGCAGGGCCGTATTAAGCTTGCTGAGCGGGGTCGGCCGGCCGCGCAACGGCCCGAGCCATACGCGAAAAACGAGCGCGCCGAGTGCGATCATCACATCCCGTGCGACCGCCGCGGCCGTGAGCCAGCGGGGCACCAGGCCGAGCCAGGTGAGGCTCACGAAGACGCTCACGAGGAGCAGCTTGTCAGCCGCGGGGTCGAGGAGCTTGCCGAGCTCGGAGGTCCAGTGGAACCGCTTCGCGAGGTAGCCGTCGAGACCGTCCGAGACCGCCGCAACCGCGAATATCAGCATCGCGAGCTCGAACTTTCCGGTCCAGAGCGCCGCGACGGTCGGCCATACGAGCGCAATCCGTGCAACGCAGATGAGATTCGGCAGGTGGCGCAGAATCATCGCGGCTCACTTAAAGGCTCAGGGGTGATACGCGTAGGCGAGCTGCGCGCGAGCCGGGCCTCCGGTGGCCTCAGGCGTCGCGGCCGTCCCGGCAGGCGAGCCGCCGGAGGAGTCGCCCGCTCCTTCGAGCGGAGGGAAATGC
>DASXNC010000447.1:0-3989 GCA_036495325.1 Steroidobacteraceae bacterium | reverse complement strand
CCGGTGCCTGCCGTTCGGCGTCCACCAGCGTCCTTCCTCGCCGCGCACGACGATGAGGGGATCGAGAAAGACGCCTGTCTCCTCGATTTTTTCGGCGAGGCGGCGCGCGTGAGTGGGGGACAGATCCCGCTGGAACGGAGTCGGCGCGATGGCGGCGAGCGGCAGCGAGGCGAGCAGCAACGGCCGCCCGTCGAGCGGATCGCGGTACGCCCCGAGGACGATTCCCCCGTCGGAGGCGATGAGCGCCTGGGTTTCGGCGATCGCAGGATCTGCCGGATCGAGCCGCACGTTTGCCGCGGCGGGACCGCGCGATTTTGCGCGCGGGGCGAGTTTGCCGCGGCTCCCGCTCCCGCGAGCGGCGCGCCCGGCGGGCGCGCCTCGCACGCGTGCGTTCGTTTTCCGCTTCAACGCGGCAGGCCCATCCATTGCTCGAGCGGCTCGACGCGATTGCGGCTCACCGAGAGCCGCGCCCCGTTCTTCAGCTGCACGGCATAATCGCCGCCCGGCTCCCGGAGCAGTGTGTCGATGCGATCGAGCCGGACGAGAACGCTCCGGTGAATCCGGAAGAAGCGCGCCGGATCGAGCCGCTCCTCGAGCGTCTGCATGCGCTCGCGAATGATGTAGGTCTTCTCTCCGACGTGGATCTCCGCGTACGGTCCACTTGCGGTGATGTACTCGATGGTGTCGACCGGAACCACTCTCACCTGACCGCGCATCTCGACGGCGATGCGCTCGAGGTATCGGGACCCGCCCTGCGGTCCCCCCGCAGCGCGCGGCGCACCTGCCGCACCTGCCGCTCCCGCGCTCGCCGGCCCGGCGATCCCGCTCGGTCCGCCGGGGCCGCCGGGCCCGCTGGCCCAGGGCGCCGGCGCCTGTGTGCCCGCGGTGCCTTCCGCCGCAGCGCGCGCCTCGCTTTGCAGCAGGGCGCGCAGCTGCTCCGTGAGCCGGCCGACTTCCTTGAGCTCGATCATGTGCCGCGCGCGCTGGAACGCCTGCTCGAAGCGTTCGTCGTCGAAGGGCTTCACGAGGTAATCGACGGCGGCAACGTTGAAAGCCTGCAGCGCGAACCGGTCATATGCGGTGACAAATATTGTGGGCGGCATTTTCTCGGCGCCCACGTCGCGCACCACGTCGAATCCCGTGCGACCGGGCATCTGCACGTCGAGGAACACGAGATCGGGCTTGAGCTTCTCGATCGCCTCGACGGCCGCATCACCGCTCTCGGCGGTACCGACGATCTCGACGTTGCTCTCTTTGCGCAGGAGGTCCTCGAGGCGCTGTCTGGCGAGCGCCTCGTCGTCCGCGATGAGCACGCGAAGCGGATGCGGGGCCGCCATGCGGTGCGGCTCCTACGCTTCGGCTGCGACCGCCGCTGTCCTTAGGTCGGCCGGGGTATGGTACGGCAACGAGACTTCTGCGACGAAGCCGCCGTCCGCCGAGTCCTTCAGCGTGAGGCTCTGCTCGGCGCCGTAGAGTTGCGCGAGGCGGGCGCGGGTGTTGCGCAGGCCGACGCCCTCACTCGAGGGCGGGCGCCCGTTGGCGAGTCCGGGTCCGTTGTCCTGCACGGTGAGCACCACGCGCTCGCCGTCGCGCCGCGCGCGGATCTCGATGCGTCCCGCGCCGACCATCTTGCTGACTCCGTGCTTGACGGCGTTCTCGACGAGCGGCTGGAGGATGAGGTTCGGGACCAGCGCGGCGCTCGCCTCCGGATCGGCGTGCATCCGCACGTGCAGCCGTCCCTGGAAGCGGATCTGCATCACCTCGAGGTAGCGGTCGATGAAGGTGAGCTCGCGATTGAGCGGCACTTCGGGCTCGTCGGCCTCATCGAGCGAGGTGCGCAGCAGCTCCGAGAGCCGCGCAATCATCCGGCGCACGCCCCGCGGATCGCGCTCGACCAGAGCCGAGATGGCATTCAGCGTGTTGAAGAGAAAATGCGGATTGAGCTGGGTCCGGAGCGCCGCGAGGCGCGCGTCGGCGAGCTGCGCCTGCAGCTGCGCTGCCTGCGCCTTGAGGTTCATCGCCTCTTCGCGCCGCGCCCGGTAGTTGAGGAAGTAGTTGCGCGCGTAGCCGGCGAAGAGCACCAAAACGTACACGAAGAAATCGTTCATGAACCAGAGCGAGCGCAGGCGCATCACCGCCGCGATCTGGGGGCTCAGGTTCGTGGGCCAGTGGTAGAGCTTGTAGCGCAGGTAGTTGGTCAGGACGTCCATCAGGATTGCGACGCCGAGACCGAGGACGAGAAACCCGGCGCGGGATCGCCATCCCGACCGCTCGATCGGGTAGAGGCTCGCAAGGCGGAAGATCGGCGGCGTGAGCAGCGCCCAGAGGTATGCGGTCGCGAAGTCGAGGACGAGCGGCGCGACGAGGACGCGCGGCTTCAACTGGATCAGCGTGTTCGCCGAGGAAAGTACGGCGATCAGTGTCCAGAAGCCGAAGATCAGCGCGAGCTCCGCGCGCGTGAAAGACGCGCGCTCGGGATAGGCCTCGGCGTTGGCGGATGAGCCGAGCCCGGCGCCGGAGCGCAGGAGTACATCGACACCTGAGGCGGCCATAACTCCCCGGGGGGTCAACGCGAAGGAGGAGACCCTCACACGACGCTAGCATAGGCGTCCGTAGGCACCCGGTGCAAAGGGCCGTTCCGAGCCGCCTCGTGGAGAGCACGAGTTGCTGAAAACGAGCGCCGAGCTGTCCTCAGTCCTCTGACGGCACTGCCGACGATGGTGGCTCCTGGGTCGGGACGTATACGCGCGTCACTTTGAGGCTTGGGATCCGGCCGTCCTTGCCGATCTCGATGGTCTCGAGGAGCTGCTTGCCGTCGGGCGAGAGCTTGAACGTCTGGGTGGAGCTAGGTCCGACCTGCGGCTTGAGACTGATCAAGTATTCATGACCCTTCCAGCCCGAGCTCTGATCCGCCACACCGCCCGGGACCGATACGACGCTGCGCTCGCCCGGCACATAGCTGTGAGTACTCTGGCCGTTGGAGATCACGATCTCGTCCGGTCGCTGCTCGATTTTCAGCCAGTCGCCGTTCGCGAGCAGGCTCCTCTGCTCCGACACGTCGGGAGCGAACACCATGGGGGGCTCGGCGAGGAGGGCAGCGTCGGCGCCACCGCCTATGCCGGTTCGGGGCGGGTGGGGTCGCTGAGCCTTGCGGGCGTTCTTGAGCAGATCATCGAGGGCCTTGTGGGTATCCGTACTACGTTGCGGGTCGAGCTTCCAGGTCCCTGCGAGATTTACACCGGCGGGAGTATCCGCGGACACGTGGGCCGTCGTGCAGCCTGCAAGGCACCCCGCGACGGAGAGTAATGCCGCGTACAGCCACAGCTTTGCGGCGGGTTCTCGGCCCCGCTCGGCGCGCTGGCCGGTCATGCGAGGCTCAATGACTCGCGCTCTGTTGGGCCTGCAGCGGCGCTCTCGGGAACTTGGCAAAGATGTGGCCGACCGTCTCGTCGATCGAAGCCCGGGGATTCTCGAGTGCAGCCTGATAGACCCGGCTGATCGCTGAGCCGCTCCAAATCGCTTCCTTGTTCTTCGCATCGATGACATCGATCGTCAGTGTACCCTCGGTGTAGGCCTCGATGGTGTTCCAACCGCCGGGACCCCAAGGGCCTGGTCCGCCCCACCAACCGGGACCCCAGCCCCATCCGTAGCCCCATCCCGGGCCCCAACCGTAGCCCCAAGCACCCCCCCAGCCACCCCAGTACTGGCCCCGCACGCGGTCGCGCATCGTGGTGTGGAAATCGATGAGCAGATCGGGGTGATCGCTCCTCTTCAGGCCGCGGGCCGCCATCTCCCTGTCGACAGCCTCTTGGAGATAACGGGTGGTGATGCTGCGGTAGTTGCCCCGATCCGTTCCGGCGCGCGCGACATAGTCATACGTCGCATACCGGCTGAGGTCGAGCTCCGGGGCCGACTGGGTGCGAATCTCGGGCCCCACCGCACACGCCGAGAGCATTGCCAGCATCGCGGCGCCGATCAGCGCGCTCTTG
>DASXNC010000446.1:0-4839 GCA_036495325.1 Steroidobacteraceae bacterium | reverse complement strand
CCAGGGCCTCGTATGAGCCTCGGCACCGTCATCGCGACAGCCGTCGCCGTGAGCCTCGCTTCGACTTGTCCGGAGCTCGCCTCGGGGAAGGACTTGATCGGCGTCTATCAGGACGCTCTGCGTTATGACACGCAGATCCGTGAGGCAGAGGCCACGATGCAGGCCACCAAGGAAGCCGATCCACAGGCATGGGCGGCGCTGCTACCGCAGCTGAACGGCAACTACGCCATCTCGCGTCAGAAGCAGGAACAGTCGCTCCCAGAGGGATATCCGAGGCCGGGGGGCGGCCAGCCGCTTGTTTTCCCCTTCACCAGCACCGCCTACAACAAGAACTACGGCTACCAGCTGCAGCTCACCCAGAGCCTGTTCTCATGGGCAAACATCCAAACGCTCGCCCAGGCGCACAAGAAGGTGGCCCAGGCGGATGCCACCTACCGCGCCGCGCAGCAGGACCTTATCAACCGGGTCGCGACGGCCTACTTCAACGTGCTCAACGCCGTCGACAATCTGGCTGCCCAGCAAGCCTCTCTCGAGGCGCTCACCAGCCAGCTCGACCAGGCGAACAAGCGCTATCAGGTCGGTCTCATCGCGATCACTGACGTGAAGGAGTCGCAGGCGGCTCATGATGCCCAAGCGGCCGCGGTGATCGACGCGAAGCGCAATCTCGCGAACATGCTGCAGGCGCTGCGTCAGATCACGGCGCAGGATTATCCGGACCTCTCCAAGCCGGGCGACAACATGCCGCTCCTGACGCCAAAGCCGGCCGACCCCGGGAGCTGGGTGTCCACCTCGATGGATCAGAACCTCACTCTCGTTTCGGCGCGGCTCGCCGCGGATGTCGCGCGCGATCAGGTGCAGATCGCTTTCGGCGGCCATCTGCCGTCGCTCGAGATCACGGGCACTCGCAGCGATCAGCGCTCGAGCATCGACGAGACACAGCAATTCGCACCTAACCCGCCGATCCGATTCCCCGGCTCTGGGAAGAGCGTGAACAGCCAGATCGGCATCCAGGTGACGGTGCCGCTCTTTAGCGGCGGGCTCGTCCAGTCGCAGGTGCGCCAGGCCCAGTTCGAATGGATCTCGGCCAAGGATCACGTGGATACGGTCTCGCGCCAGACCGAGGCTAGCGCGCGCGACGCCTATGACGGCGTCGTGAGCGAGGTCGCCCGGGTTGAAGCCCTCAAGCAGGGCGTCGTCTCCGCGGACACGGCTCTGAGGGCGACCGAGGCCGGCGCACAGGTCGGCACGCGCACGACCGTCGAAGTCCTGCAGCAGCGTCAGAATCTGGTGTCGGCGCAGACGAATTACGCGCAGGCCCGCTACACGTATCTGCTTGACATGATTGCGCTGCGCCTGGCCGCCGGAACGCTCGATGAGAGCACCCTTAAAGAGATCAACGGCTGGTTGACCGTGAATCAATCGACTTCGACTTCGCTGGGGAGCCAGCCGGCTCCCACCGTTCCGCCGCAACCCTGACGAGCGGCTCAAGGAGCGCGAGCAGCTGCGCGAGCGCACCGCGATGCTCCTCGATGACGGTGCGCGACCGCGCACCGAGAGCTTCGCGCTCCGGCGCATTCGCGAGCAGCTCTGACACGCTCGCGCCGAGGTCGCTGGCGTTCCGTACGATCCGCACGGCACCGCGCGCGGCGAGCAGCCGCGCGATCTCGGGTGCGTTGAACTCACTCGGACCGGTCAGGATGGGCCGTGCGAGGGAGGCGGGCTCGAGCAGATTGTGGCCGCCGATAGGCACCAGGCTTCCGCCGACGAACACCACATCGGCTGCGGCGTAGAAATCGAGCAGCTCGCCGAGTGTGTCGAGCAGGAGCACCTGCGCAGCGCCGCGCGCGCTTGCTGCGTCCTCGAGCGCGCCGTCCACACCCGCCGCGTCACCGCCTTGGGAACGTCTTTCGAACTCGATGCCGCGCTGCTCGAGCAGTGCGGCCACCTCCGCAAATCGCGGCGGATGCCTCGGCGCGAGTACGAGCAGCGCTTCCGGGTGCATGCGCCGCACCTCTCCGTGCGCCTCGAGCGCTGCCTGCTCCTCGCCCTGATGTGTGCTGCCCGCGACCCACACCGGCCTGCCGCGGGCGTAACGCTCACGCAATCGGCGCCCGCGCTCGGTCGTCTCGGGCGGCACCTCGAAGTCGAATTTGATGTTGCCGACCACGCGCACGGCGGCGGCCGGCGCGCCGAGCCGCCGGAATCGCTCGGCATCCGCCTCGCTCTGTGCCGCAATGAGTGCACAGCCGGCGAGCGCCGGCTCGATGAGCGAAGACATTCGTCCGTAGTGGCGCGCCGAGCGCTCGGAAAGTCGCGCGCTGGCTAGCGCGAGCGGCACGCGGCGGCGGCGGCATTCACGAAAGAGACTCGGCCAGAGCTCGGTCTCCATGACGATGCCGATGCGCGGTGCGGCGCGATCCAGGAAGCGGCGCACGGCGCCCGGCACATCGATCGGCACGAACCGGACATCCGCGCGGGTTTCGGTGCCCGCGCCGAGCAGCGCCCGGGCGCGCGCCGCGCCCGCCGGCGTCGTGGTCGTGACGACGAGTGCCGCGCCCGGGACCTGCCTCGCGAGCGCGCGCGCGAGCCCCGCGCCCGCCTGCACTTCGCCGACCGAAGCCGCATGCAGCCAGAGACTGCCGCCGCCTCGCGCCGGTCCGGATCCGACGGCCGGCCCAAATCCGAGGCGCTCGCCGAAGCCGTGCCAGTACCCACGCTCTTTGAATCCCCGCCACGCCAGAGCCCCTAGATACAAAGGCGCGAGCAGGCGGGCGGCGAAAGGATACAGGCTGGGCAGCGGCCTCACGCCGGGATCCCCGGAGGACGTACGGCATGCGCGCCGGCCGGGGACTCGCGGTAGCCGTCGAGGAGCCCGTGCCAGTCGGGCTCGCTGAAGCGGTCCTCGGGCAGGGCATAGGTGACCTTCTCGAGCGAGCGGCGGAGACGCACGAGATTCGCATCGCACCAGAGGCCCCTCTTGCGCAGGGTTCCGCGATCGAAATCGATCAGGAACACCTCATCCCCTTGGCCGAGGAGCACATTGTGCGCATTGAGATCGGCGTGGCAGACCCCGAGCTCGTGGAAGCGGCGGATGCACCGGCCGATCGCGATCCAGTTGAGTAGCGAGAGCGCACCGACCTTCAAACCCTCCGCAAGCGACAGCGTCTCCGGAAGCCGCTCGGTGATGATGTCGCCTCGATAGGCGAGCCCCACTTTCAGGTAGCGGGCCGCGACGGGCGCGGGCACTGGCAGCCCCGCGCGATGCAAGTGGTACGTGAGCTGCCATTCGGCGAACGGGCGCGCTGCCGGCTCGCCGCCCCAGAGATAGCGATCGCGCGAGATGAGCGCGAGGAGCCCGCCGCGGCGATAGTGCCGGAGAACCCAATGCTTCCCCTGCGTGCCGATGAAGTGCACGGCGCCACGGCCGCGGCCCTCGCCTTCGAGCTCTCCGCGGGCCCGCCAGTACGACGGATCGAATGCATCGGGCGCCAGATTTCCGGTGCGTGAGGCGTCGTAGAGCATCGCGCCGCCCCCGATCAGGCGCCGGCGCACCTCCGACCCGAGCGGCCACCGCGCTCTCATCCGCGTGCACCCGTTGATACACTCCCCGACATGCGCGACATATTAGTCCCCGTCTCCCCGGGCGAGCTGCTCGACAAGATCACGATCCTGCGCATCAAGGCTGCACGGATCACCGATCCGGCGAAGTTGGAGAACGTCGCGGTCGAGCTCGATCTGCTCACCTCGATCTGGCGCGAGTCGGGATGCGCCGCGCAGCCCGACTCCGAGACCGGGCGCGCGCTCGCCGCCGACGAGCATGCGCTCGAGGCCGTGAACGCGAAGCTCTGGGACATCGAGGATCGCATCCGCGAAAAGGAGCTCGCGCAGCGTTTCGATGCGGAGTTCATCGAGCTCGCGCGCGCCGTTTACGTCTCGAACGACGAACGCGCAGCGATCAAGAAGCGTATCAATGTTCGCCTCGGCTCCCGGATCGTCGAGGAGAAGTCGTACGCTGGCTATCGTCGCAGCGTGTACTCGGCCCCGCAGTAGGGACACTTCGCCCAGCCCAGTGCCTCGATGGGCAGATACACCCGCGGGTGAGAGTTCCAGAGCGCCATCTGTGGCATCGGACAAGAGAGCGGCAGGTCCTCGGGCGTGACCTCGTAGTGATTCTGCGCGTTAGGCGTAAGGAGCGGCTGAGTTGCGGCCATGGCGCGCGGCATTATACCGATCAGGCGCCGCCCGACATCACCTGCCCCCAGATGCCGCTCACGGCCTCGCGCTCGGCGGCGAGATCGCCCGCGGGTACGATCGCGGGGCGACCCTCGAGCGAGAGATGGTGCGCCCGCGTCCGGTACGTCCGATACGCCGCGGTGAGCACATCGACCGTCGCCTGCGGTACGAGGTTAGCCGAGGCGACCGACTCGAGCTGCCGGATCGTGTCGGAATAGCGGGCGACCGGCGGATACTTCCGTGCCCACGAGAGCGCCCAGTATTGCGCCAGAAACTCGATGTCCGCGATGCCGCCCGCATCCTGTTTGATGTCGAACTCATCCGGACGCGCCTTCGAGAGCTCCCGCCGCATGCGCTCGCGCATCACGCGGACGTCTTCGCGCAGGCTCTCGCGCCTCACATGATGCTGAAGCACCTCCATCCGCACGCGCTCGAACTCACCGGCGAGTCGAGCGGAGCCGGCCACCGCGCGTGCGTGCAGAAGCGCCTGGTGCTCCCAGGTCCAGGCCTCCTCCGCCTGGTAGCGCTCGAATGCCCGGATGCTCGTGACGAGCAGCCCGCCCTTGCCGCTCGGCCGCAAGCGCACGTCCACCTCGTAGAGCCGGC
>DASXNC010000445.1:0-4772 GCA_036495325.1 Steroidobacteraceae bacterium | reverse complement strand
CCTCCGGATGGCCCCCCTTGCCGGGCTCGAGCAGACCGTTTCGGCCGCAACGGGATTCAGCGCCTCCGACGGATCCGCCTGCCGCATCGTGAGGCTGATGGTCAACCGCGAAGCTCGCGGTCCGGTGGATCCCCGTGCGCGCGAGCTCATGCAGCTGCTCGCGCCTCATTTCCGGCGCGCCGAAGCGATCGGCCGCGCGCTCGAGCGCAACGAGAGCAAGGCCGTGGCGCTTGCCGAGGCCCTTGATCGACTGAGGAGCGCGGTGGTGTTCGTCGATCGGTTCGGGCGGCTGGTTCATGCCAACGAGCCGGCCACGCGCGCACTTGCGCTCGATGACGGACTCGTTTGGAGGGAGGGTAAGCCCCGCCCGCAGGACGCCCGCGCCGCGGCGCATCTCGAATCGATCCTGGCGGCTGCGCGCCATAGACCTGCGGCGCCGGAACTTCGTGCTCTCTCGGTCGCGGCCACGGCGGTCTCGGGCGAATGTCTGACGATCCACGTTCTCCCACTATCTCCCGGCACGCGTCGCCGGAGCTTCGCGCCGTCCGCCGCAGTCGCCGCTCTCCTTGTATCGAGGGGCGCGTCGGACATTCCACAGCGCGTGCAGTCCGCGGCGAATCTCTACGCGTTCACGCCGGCCGAATCCCGGGTCGCAAAGGCGCTCCTGGGCGGAGGCACGGTGGGGAACCTTGCCCGGACGCTCGGTATATCCGAGGCGACCGTCAAGACTCACCTGCAGCATATTTTCGACAAGACCGGCACGCGGCGCCGTGCCGACCTCATGCAGCTGATCGCAGGGTTCGGCGCGCCCTAATGCCCGAGCTCGGCGAGCAGCCGATCGATCATTGCCTCCGCCTGCCGCGCGTAACCTCCGCCGAAGAGGTTCAGATGGTTGAGCACGTGATAGAGGTTATAGAGCGTGACGCGCAGCGAGGCGCCCGAGTCGAGCGGCCAGGCGGCCTCGTACGCGGCGTAAAAGTCCGCGCCGAAGCCACCGAATAGCCGCGTCATCGCGATGTCGGCTTCCCGGTCCCCGTAATAGACGGCCGGATCGAAGATCACTGGCGATCCGTGCTGATCCGCGGCCCAGTTACCGCCCCACAGGTCGCCGTGGAGAAGGGAAGGCACGGGCCGGTAACTCTCGAAGAGTCCGCCGAGCCGCTCGAGCAGCTCGGCACCACGAGCCTGCAGGCGCCCCCGATGTCCTCGGGTGCGGGCGAGGTCGAGCTGAAACCGCAGGCGCCGCTCGCGGAAGAACGCCAGCCAGTCATCGGCCCATGCATTCTGCTGCGGCGTGCTGCCGATGGTGTTGTCGCGATGCCAGCCGAACCGCTCGGCTGTGCGATGATGCTGCCGCGCAAGCTGCTCGCCGAGGCGCGACCCGATCGCATGCGTTCCCGCCGCGAAATCGATCCACTCGAGCGCCAGGTAGGCCGAATCGGAGGCTTCTCCGATCGCGAGCACTTGCGGCACGCGCGCGGCCCCGGCCGCGGCGAGCTCGCGCAATCCCTGCGCTTCTGCTTCCAGCATCGTCCGCCTGTCGGCGGCGGCAAGCTTTACGAACAGAGGCCCCCGTGCGGTCTCCCAACGATGGCATTCGCTGATGCTCCCGCCGTGAACCCGCGCTCGGGGCGCATCGTGAACCGTCGTCGCGAGCTCTGCCGCTAGCGCGCGTCCGATTTCCGCGAGGCGCTGAGCGGAATCGAGCCGCTGAACGGAATCAGTCACGACTTGCATGCCCGCGGCGGGGGCGTGCGGGCGCATGTCGATGCGCGTCATCGAGCAACGGCATTCTCCGGCAGCCTCCAAAGCGCGGCATTGGCCGTATCATCGGGCTGGCGTGGGCAGATGTCATGGCGGACCTGCGGGAATACCTTTCGGAGCGCCCTTTTTTTGCGATCGCGCGCCTGGCCGCGCTCGTACTCGTGGCCACCCTGGCGCTCTTGCCGGCCCGCGTATTCGCGGACGACGACGACACCGACGAGCAGCCGCAGCAGGTCGTCATCACCGCCACGCGCCATCCGGCGCTGATCCAGGACCAGACGCTGCACGTCGAGGCCGTACCGGCCGAGGAGATCGAGGAGAACTCGACCGTTCAGCCCGGCAATCTCTCCACACTTCTCAACGAGCTGCCGGGCATCCGCGTCGAGTCCTTGGGCGCAGCCCTTGGCGGTGTCGGGCTCGAGCTGCGCGGTATGTCTGCGCGAAACACGCTCGTGCTGAGCGACGGCCTGCCGCTTCTCGGAACGGAGCCAGACGGTTTCGATCTGCTGCAAATGCCGCCGCTCGATCTCGAGCGCGTAGAAGTGGTGAAGGGCGCGGCGTCCGCGCTCTACGGCGGCTCCGCGGTTGCGGGAGTCCTGAATCTCGTCTCGCGTCCGCCGGCGTCCGAGTCGACGGTGCTCGGGAACGTAACCTCTCGCGGCGGCCGCGATCTCGAGGGCTTCTTTACCTCAGGCGACCGCGCGCGCTGGAGCGGTACGCTCACGGGCGGCATTCACTATCAGTCGCGCGAGGATGTGAACGGGGACGGCTGGGCGGACATACCCGGCTATCGACGCTTCACCTTGCGCCCGAGAGTTTGGTGGCACGACGACCGCGGAGATACGACATTTTTCACCGCCGGCGTCAGCGACGAGGACCGCACCGGAGGGACGCTGCCGGGACGCGTACTTCCAGACGGTCTGCCGTTCCCTAATGAGCTTCTGACGCGCCGCTACGACGGCGGGGTGGTAAGCCACTGGACGCTCGCCGGTGCGACCGCGCTCGATGTGCGTGCCTCCGTGACTTCCTCCCATCTCGACCTCACGTTCGGGCCGACCCGCACGCCCTGGGTCGAGGAGACGGTCTTCAGCGAGGTGGCGTGGAGCGGGACGACGCGCGAGAACGCCTGGGTGCTCGGCGCTGCTTTCAACCGCGACCGGCTCTCGGTCGCAAGCGTGCCCGGCGTCGGGCATCTCTACGACACCCCGGCAGTGTTCGCGCAGGACGAATACTCGCCGGCATCCTGGGTCAAGATTGCCGCGAGCGCCCGGCTCGATGCGAACGACACGTTCGGGACTTTCGTGAGCCCTCGGCTCTCGGCGCTCTTCCGGCGACCCGGGCGGCCGTGGAGCCTGCGCGCTTCGATTGGCACGGGGTTCTCGCCGCCGACCCCGCTCCTCGACGAGGTACAGGAGACCGGACTTCAGTCGGTGCTGCCGCTCAATGGGCTGCACGCCGAGCGAGCCACCACCGCCTCGCTCGATGCGAAATGGAGCGACGAGGGCTGGGACATCAACGCGAGCGTCTTCACGTCCGAGATTCGAGATACCCTCACCGCGCTGCCGGCGGCCGGCAACAAGTGGGAGATTATCAATGCGCCCGGACCTCGCCGCGTTCCCGGTGCGGAGCTGCTGACGATGTACACCGAGGGGCCCTTGGAGGTCATTGGCTCCTGGAGCCTGCTCAGCGCCACCGAGGAGCAGACGCTCGGCTTGCGTGAGACTGTGCCGCTCGTACCGCATCAGGCCGCGGAGATCGGCGCGATCCTCGAGGACGAGAAGCGCGGCCGGATCGGCGCCGAGATCGGCTATACGGGGCGTCAGGCGCTCGAGTACAACCCGTACCGCAGCGAGAGCGAACCGTATTTCGAGCTGAACGTGCTCGGTGAGCTGAATATCGGAGAGCTCAAGCTGTTCGCGAACGCGATCAATCTTACCGACGTTCGTCAGACTCACTTCGACCCGCTACTGCGGCCGACCCCGGGACCGGGCGGCGATCCGATCACGGAGGTGTGGGCACCGCTTGCGGGTCGTACCTTCAACGTCGGAGTCCGCGTCGAGCTCTGAACCGAGCACCTATCCGGCGTAGCGTGCCAGATATCGATCTTTCGGTTGATGCTCCGGCCTCGAGCGTGTGATCTGCTCTCTGGCGCGGGGCACCGCCCTGACGAGGAGGCTCTATGTCCAAAAGCAACATGGCGTTGGCGTGCGCGCTCGGCATCCTCGTGATGCTCCCGGTGAGCGCCGATTCGCCCCAGGTGAAGCTCGCGGCCGAGAACGGCCTGTGGGAGGTGACGACTCATCCGCAGACCAGCGGCCAGATGCCGATATCCGATGAGCAACTGCAGAAGCTGTCCCCGGAGCAGCGCGCGCGCGTCGAGGCAGCGATGAAGGCCGCCATGGGACAGGCGAATCAGGAGCACGTCATTCGGACGTGCATGACGCCCGAAAAGCGTGCGGAGGGCCTCGGTGTCGGCAACGAGGGTCCCTCCTGCAAGACATCGGTGATCCAGAACACGAGCAGCGAGCTGCAGGTTCGTAGCGAATGCAGCTCGGACAACGGCGTGCGGACTACGACGGAGCACTTGCGGATGAGCGGGCGCCATAGCATCTCGGGCACTGTGGAGGCGGCCATGTCGCAGGGCTCAAAACAGATGACGATGCATATGACCATCGCGGGCAAGTGGCTAGGCGCCGACTGCGGGGGCGTCAAGGACGCAGAGAGAGTGAAATAAGCGGGGGCGGCCACGCGCCTTTGCAGCGGCCGAGCGCAACGGCGCGGCAATGAGCGCGGCCATGGCAGGCTGCGCCGCCCGCGCGGCCGGCGGTCCTCATTCCGGGGATAATTGACGCCGAATGTACCGGCCTCTGCGCAGCCTCCTGATCGCGAACCGCGGCGAGATCGCGATCCGCGTCATGCGCGCCGCGACCGAGCTCGGCATCCGCACGGTCGGCATCTACTCGCAGGAAGACCGCTTCTCGCTGCACCGGACCAAGGCCGACGAAGCC
>DASXNC010000444.1:0-1901 GCA_036495325.1 Steroidobacteraceae bacterium | reverse complement strand
GCGCGCCCGTCGAAGCGTCCTTCGCCGTCGTGGACCCGCGCGACTTTCCCTCGCAGTCCTGTGTGCAGGCCGAATAGTCCTGGAGCCCACTGAGCGCGGCGCACGAGGCGATAGCCCCGGCGAGGATCGCCAAACCAGCTGCCCCCAATCCTCGCACAAGGTGCTCGTACGATCCCCCGCGGGCTCAAGCAACGCCAATCCCCTTCCCGTCGCCGCCATTCCTTTATCCCGCCTACGTGGCGATTCCGATCCAGCGGCAAAGTCCAGCCTCCCTGGCCTTCACACCGTGTTTTGACCTCTTCGGCGGATAGGTCGGCTACGCGCCGTGACGGACGCCGATGGCGCGCCGCTGCTCGGCCGGCGTGCTGTCGGTCCAGCGCTGAAAGGCTCGCTCGAAGTTGGTGACGTTCGAGTAGCCGAGTCGCATTGCGATCTCCGTCAGCGACAGGTCCGCGGAGCCGAGAAGCACCATCGCGCGCTCCGACAGCTCTCGCTCGCGCAGTTGCGAGAAGGTCACGCCCTGTGCGTTGAGCTGCCGCTTCAGGGTGCGCGGCGAGCGCTTGAGGGCGGCGGCGACTTCTTCGAGCCCGCGAAAGCCGCCGCCGGGCTTAGAGAGGAGCCCGCGCACCCGAGCGGGCAGTCCTGCATTGAGGCCGAGCGCGTCGAGCTCCTGCTGGCACTGCTCGCGGGCGAGCTTCAGCGCGACGGGATCCGGCATCGTGTACGGGAGATCGAGGCTGCGGGCGTCGAACACCAGCCGGTGTACGGGGCGATCGAAGCGCATACGCAGTCCACTGAGTCCGAGCTTGGCGCTGTAGACCGGCTCGGGCAGCGCGAACTCGGCGGTGCTCGTCGTGAGCTCTCGCTCGGTGAGCGAGACGCTGACCTGCCAGAGCGAGACGAGCGTCGAGATGAGCACGATGTCGCGGACCGAGCCGAACTCCGCGTGCTCGTCGACGATGAGCGACGCCTCCCGCCGCTCGACGCGCAGGCGCACGGAGAGCGCGGTGGTGATGATCGGGCCGTACTTGAGCGACAGGTCGATGGCCTCACGGATCGTCGAGGCGCTGAGAATGGCGAACCCGAGGTGCCCGTAGAGCGTCGCGCGCGTGTGCAATCCCGTGTACATGCCGAGGGCCGGCTCGCCGCTGAGGCGCCGCGCGCGCTCGAGGACGGCGACCATCGTCGGCACGGGGAGCAGCGCGCGCGGCTCGTTGAGCGATTCGTGGGTGAGACCGGTACCCACGAGGAGATCGTAGGAATTCACGTGCCAGCGCTTGAGCACCTCGATGAGGTGCAGCACATGGGCGACCCGAAAGCTGTGCTGATTGCCGCCGAGAGAGGCCATGGATGAATAGAATCTGACCCACCCGGATGTGACGAGCAACGGCCGTCGCCTGCGTCCATGCAGGTTTCATTGGCCAATAACGCTGGCAGCGGACAATTGCAGCTATGTCTTCGTGCCGTCCTCGCTCCTGACTTGATCCTGAGAGTGCCCATGACCGATCGTCATTCAGCCCGTGGCGGCGACGTCGCGATGCATCTGGCCCATGTGCCGCCCGACGCTGAGCATGCGTAGCCCGAGGGCGAAGAGCATGATGCCGAACACGATGGCGTACACGCCGATCATCCAGAGAAGAGCAAGGCCCCCGGCGGCCGGGCTGCCGAGCAGCAGGATGCCGAGCATGATGGAGAGGACTCCCGTGATCCCCAGCAGCCAGCGGGACTCGGATCCCTCCCACGAGAAGGCCGCGACGAGCTCGACGATGCCCATCACGATGGCGCGAATGCCGATGAGGAGGACGAGGGCCAGCAGCGTGAGGGCCGGATAGGCGAGCGCGATCACGCCGAGCGCGATGCTCACGAGCCCCTCGAACACGTGCCATCCCCACGGCTGCCCC
>DASXNC010000443.1:0-5466 GCA_036495325.1 Steroidobacteraceae bacterium | reverse complement strand
CCGCGGGTTCGGGCGTGGCGGCGCTCGACCGCTACTTCGACGGCCTGCGCTCGCTGACGGCGGACTTTACCGAGACGAGGACGGATGCCCAGGGCCATCCCACCCAGCAGGCGACCGGGCGGCTGCTCGTGCTGCGGCCCGGCCGGTTCAGGTGGGAGATTCACCCGAAGGGGGAGGGCGCGGGGCAGCTGCTGGTCGCGGACGGCCGCAACCTCTGGTACTACGACAGCGATCTCGAGCAGGTCACCGTGAAGCCGGAGCAGGCGGCACTCACGGCGACTCCGGCGATGCTCCTCTCAGGCGGCCCGAACGCGCTCGCAGCCTTCGATGTGAGCACGGCTGGCGCGCCGGGCGAGGCCGGGGCGCAGGGCGAATCCGGCACCGAGGCCGGGGCTCCTGGCAACGATCAGGCGGCGGCCAGCCTCGAGTGGGTGCGCGTTGCGCCGAAGGCGGCGGATGCCGATTTCCGGGAGGCGCTGCTCGGCTTCTCGGGGAACCGACTGCGGCGCATGATTCTCAAAGATAAACTCGGCGGGACTGCGACAATCGCATTCCAGCGCGCCGAACGGAATGCGCCGGTATCCGAAGCCGAGGTGAGCTTCACCCCGCCGGCCGGCGTCGATGTGATAGGAAAACCGGGAAAATGACCCTACCCCGCGACCCCGCGTCCGGCGCGCAGCCGCTGTCGCTGCCGCCGCATCTCGAATTCCCGCTACTCTGGTGGGCCGTCGGGTGGGCGCTGCTGCTGTTCATCCTGTACTCGACCCTCGCGCCTTCGAACTACGTGCCGAGCCTGCACGTCTGGGACAAGCTCGAGCATGCAGGGGCATTCTTCGGACTGACGCTCTGGTTCGGCGGTCTGGTCCGGCGCAGCCGATATCCGCTGCTTGCGATCTGGATGCTCTTGCTCGGCGCCGGCATCGAGCTCGCGCAGGGGTACATGGGCTGGGGACGCGATATGGACGTCCACGATTTCTACGCCGATGCGATCGGCGTCGCGCTCGCGTTCATTCTGCTCGGCGCCGGACTCAGACACTGGGCGGTCTACGCGGAACGCATCTTCGGGCTTTCGGGCGAGCCGACGTGAGCGGGCCTCGGCAGCGTGAGCGCTCGGCAGGGTATGCACGCTCCTGAGCAGACATGAGCTCGCGCGATCGGCAGGTCGGGCGCGGGGAGAAGCTCGCGGACCTGGGGCGACCGCTCGCCGATAGAATGCGTCCGCGAACCCTCGACGAGTTCGTGGGTCAGCGCCATCTCCTTGCACCCGGCAAGCCGCTGCGGGAGGCGATCGAGGGCAGTCACCTCCATTCGATGCTTCTTTGGGGCCCGCCCGGCACGGGCAAGACGACGCTCGCGCGTCTCATCGCCCGGCGCGCGGATGCGGAGTTCATCGCGCTATCGGCCGTCATGGCGGGCGTGAAGGACATTCGGGCCGCCGTCGAGCATGCGCGCGCGGCGCGCGAGATGAGCGGCCGGCCGACCGTGCTGTTCCTCGACGAGGTACATCGCTTCAACAAGGCGCAACAGGACACCTTCCTGCCGTATCTCGAGGATGGCACGCTCACCTTCATCGGCGCGACGACCGAGAACCCGTCTTTCGAAGTGGTGAGCGCGCTGCTCTCGCGCGCGCGGGTGTACGTGCTCAAGGCGCTCGACGAGGCGGACCTCCTCGCGCTCATCAATGCGGCGCTCAAAGACGAGGAGCGCGGCCTCGGGCGTATGCAGCTCGTTGCCGATCCGGAGGCGCTGCAGCTCATTGCGCGGGCCTCCGACGGCGATGCGCGCCGCGCGCTCAACATGCTCGAGCTCGCCGCGGGACTCATCGAGGCCAAGGCGGCGCATGGCCCGGCCGCACGGGAACTGACGCTCGACATCGCGCGCGAGGTGGCGAGCGGCGGACGGCGGCGCTTCGACAAGGGCGGCGAGCAGTTCTACGACCAGATCTCGGCGCTGCACAAGGCGGTACGCGGCACGGACCCCGACGCAGCGCTCTACTGGCTCGCCCGCATGCTCGATGGCGGCTGCGATCCCCTGTACATCGCGCGCCGCGCAGTGCGGATGGCGGTGGAGGACGTCGGGCTCGCCGATCCGCGGGCGCTCGCGCTCGCGCTCGATGCCTGGGAGGCGTACGACCGGCTCGGCAGCCCCGAGGGCGAGCTCGCCATCGCCGAGCTCGTCGTCTATCTCGCGTGCGCACCGAAGAGCAATGCGGCGTATGTCGCGCTAGGAGAGGCGATGGAGGATGTGGAGCGGCACGGAACGCTCGATGTCCCGCTCCGGCTGCGCAACGCGCCCACGCGCCTCATGAAGGAGCTCGGCTACGGCAAGGGCTACCGCTACGCGCACGATGAGCCGGACGCCTACGCGGCCGGCGAGCGCTACCTGCCGGATGAACTGTCGGATCGGCGATACTATCGTCCGGTACCGCGCGGGCTCGAGATTCGCATCGGCGAAGCCCTGGCGCGGCTGCGCTCCAAGAGTCCTCCCACCGGCGAGTGAGTCCGTGATCGATCCGAAACTACTGCGTACCGACCTGCAAGGCGTCGCCCGCAACCTGGCGCGCCGGGGTGTGGCGCTCGATGTCGCGAAGCTCACCGCGCTCGAAGAGGAGCGCAAGCGCGCGCAAGTGGAGTCCGACCGGCTGCGCTCGGAGCGCAACGCCAATGCGAAGGCCGTCGGCATGGCGAAAGGTCGCGGGGACGATACGGCGCCGCTGATCGCGCGCGGCGAACAGCTGACCCACGAGCTTGCTCGCGTCGATGAGTCGCTCACCGGCGTGCAGGCGGAGCTCGAGCGCTGGCAGCTCGGGCTGCCCAATCTGCTTCACGAGTCCGTTCCGGACGGCGCCGATGAGTCGGCGAACGTCGAGGTCGCGCGCTGGGGCGAGCCGCGGCGGTTCACGTTCCCGCCACGCGATCATGTCGAACTCGGCGAGCGGTTGGGTGGGCTCGATTTCGAAGCGGCGGCTCGTATCTCGGGTGCGCGCTTTGCCGTGATGCGGGGAGCGGTCTGCCGCCTGCATCGCGCGCTCGCGCAATTCATGCTCGACCTGCACACACGCGAGCACGGCTACACGGAAGTGTACGTGCCGTATCTCGTGCAGAGCCAGGCGCTCCTCGGCACGGGGCAGCTCCCGAAATTCGAGCACGACCTCTTCGCGGTGCGCGGCGAGCAGGCCTTCTATTTGATACCCACGGCCGAAGTGCCGGTCACCAATCTCGTGCGCGAACAGATCGTGCCCGCGGAATCCCTGCCCCTGAAGTTCGTCTGCCACTCACCGTGCTTCCGCTCCGAGGCCGGAGCGGCCGGCAAGGACACTCGCGGCATGATCCGCATGCACCAGTTCGACAAGGTGGAACTGGTGCAGATCGTGCGCCCGGAGGATTCGTACGCCGCGCTCGAGCAGCTGACTTCCAATGCACGGCGCGTTCTCGAGGTGCTCGAGATTCCTTACCGGGTCGTGGCGCTTTGCGCCGGGGACGTCGGGGCGGCGAGTGCGAAGACGTACGATATCGAAGCCTGGCTACCGTCCCAGGAGCGCCATCGCGAGATCTCCTCGTGCAGCAACTGCGAGGCGTACCAGGCGCGGCGCATGCAGGCTCGCTGGCGCAATGCGGCAAGCGGCAAGCCGGAGCCGGTGCACACGCTCAATGGATCGGGAGTCGCCGTCGGCCGGGCGCTGATCGCCGTACTCGAGAACTATCAGAACGAGGACGGCTCAGTCACTGTGCCGCGCGCGCTCGCACCGTACATGGGCGGGATCGACGCGATCAAATGAGCGCCGGCAGGCGCTCGGCCAGGAAATCGACGAGTGCGCGCACGGCCGGGAGCATCCCGCGCCGGCTCGGGAACACGACATGGGCGATACCGAGGGGGATATTCCACTCGGACAACACGCGCTCGAGCCGGCCCGCCTCGAGATCCGCGCGCACCACGCTCTCGGGCAGGAACGCAATGCCGAGCCCGGCGAGCACAGCAGATCGCAGCATCACGAAATCGTGACACACGAGCCGCGGCGCGACCTCGACGTGCGCGACCTCGCCGCCGCTGCTCGTCATCTCCCATTCCTGCCGATCCGCCTCGGGCGCGAATCCGAGCGTGTCGCGCTTGCGCAGATCTTCCGGCCGTTCAGGTCGTCCGGCGCGATCGAGATACGCTGGGCTCGCGACCAGCAGCTCGCAGTTTTCGCGGAAGGTGCGCATGACGAGCCCGTCTTCGCCGCTCGGACGCGTGCGCACCCGCAGCGCCGCATCGAAGCCCTCGTTGATCAGGTCTACGCGACGATTGCTTGCGTGTACGAGCAGCCGCACCCGCGGGTAGCGTTCGAGGAACTCGGGCACGATTTGCGCGAGCGCGGTCTGGGCGAGTGCTACCGGGCAGGCGAGCCTCACCACGCCGCGCGGCTCGGAACGCGCAACCTCCGCCGCCTGCAGTGCGGCGTCGGCTTCCGCCAACATGGCCTGGGCATGGCGGTATACCTGCTGACCAACCTCGGTCACGACGAACCGCCGCGTCGAGCGATTCACCAGACGAACGCCGAGACGGCCTTCGAGCGCGCCGACATGGCGTGAGAGGCGCGATTTCGGGATACCAATCTCCCGTGCGGCCTTCGCGTAGCCGCCGTGCTCGACGACCTTGGCGAAAGAGTAGAACTCATCGAGCGGCTGCATGGCGGGCCGGGATTGATACCAAAAATAGGACGATCTGTTCCAGAATGGCCAGATTATCAGGGACTGTTCTGAATATTAGACTATTCGCCAGTCAATGAACATGGTTGGGGAGAAGGCGAATGAACCTGCTGCATATCGATTCCAGCATCCTGGGCGAGAAGTCCGCGAGTCGAGGGCTGAGCCGAGAGATCGTCTCCCGCTGGCAGAGCGCCGTGCCGGAGCTCAAGGTGACGTATCTCGATCTCGCCGCAGACCCTGTTTCTCATCTCGGCCCTATCGGGACGGCTGCGCAGGATGCCGTGGCACTCGGGCGCGACCGCGATGCGCGCATCCTCGAGGACTTCCTGCGCGCCGATGTGATCGTCGTCGGTGCTCCGATGTACAACTTCGGAGTGCCCTCACAGCTCAAGGCGTGGATCGATCGCGTCCTCGTCGCCGGCAAGTCGTTTCGCTACACCGAAGCAGGCCCGGTCGGGCTGGCTGGTGGGAAGCGGGTTGTCGTCGCGCTCTCCCAGGGTGGTGTGCTGCAGCCGGGAGATGCCGGTGAGCACGTCGAGACATACCTGCGGCACGTATTCCAGTTCGTCGGCATTACCGACGTGACGTTCGTTCGCGCGAAGGGGCTTGCGATCTCGGCAGAGAGTCGCCAGAAAGGGCTCGATGCGGCGCTCGCTTCGATTCCGGAGCCACGCGCGTTGGCCGCTTGATGCGACCGGAGGCTATATGAAGGTACGGAGCGTTTCTCGAATCGTGCGCGGCACACCGACCTCGGACGGTGCCGGGGTGAAGCTCACGC
>DASXNC010000442.1:0-3881 GCA_036495325.1 Steroidobacteraceae bacterium | reverse complement strand
CTGAAAAAGCGTCTGCAGATCGTGAAAGCCGTCGGGCCGGCGGCCGGTCACGTGCAAGAACAGATTGAGCTTGGCCGGAGCCGGCCATGAGGTCTCGGCGGACACCGCGTTCAACCCGTTCGCGGCTGCCACCGGTATACGACCAGGCGCACCCGCACATCCCCCCGCCGCAGGGTGAGGCGTCGAGGGAGCGAATAGCCGTTCGCCTCGAGGTAGTCGGGGTAGGCGATCTGCCAACCGTCCTGCACAAGCCCAGCGAGGCGCTGGTCGGATCCCACCGTCTCGATCGCCGGGCTTGCCGGATCGGGAACTCCGAGGAGCCAGTATCGCAGGCTCGCGAGTGGCGGGTCGAAACCGAGCTTTCCCTCGAGCTCCGCGCGGGCCTGATCGCTCGCGAGCCGGTCCCCCTTCGAGGTCTCGACATCGAGCGTCTCGCCGTCCGCCACCACGTGCAGGCCGCCGATCCCGAGAGGCCCGTTGAGCTCGACCGTGCTGCGCGCGCCCTGCTGTCTCCAGCTGAGGTGTGCGCTGAATCCCTCGTTACCCGCCGCGACCGCGACGCGCCCCGCGAGCTCGTATGGATCGAGCGCCTGCAGACGTGCCCGGCGCTCCGGCCAGGGCATCTGCGCCGCCTGGCGAGGCGGCACCGCAGCACAACCCGCGAGCAGCACGGCGAGAGCAAGCGCGAGCGACGCCCGCACCCGCCGGCGCGCGGTGCGGGTCGGCTCGTCCGCGCTCATCAGCCGCGCCCGGCGGCCACGAGACGCTGCACCGTCGACTTGAGGGTCTTCGATTCGGGATTGCGCGCGAGCGCATCCGCGAGGACCTTGCGCGCCTCGCTCTTGCGGCCGCTCGCCCAGAGCGCCTCGCCCCAGTGAGCCGCGATCTCCGGATCGCGGCTGATGAGATAGGCGCGCTCGAGCGTCGGCAGCGCCCCGGTGAAGTCGTTCCGCTGCCGCTGCACCCAGCCGAGGCTGTCGAGCATGGCGGGATTGTCCGGCGATGCGGCGAGCGCCCGCCGGATCAGCGACTCCGCCGTCCGCAGCTGCATCCGGTGATCGGCGAGCGTGTAGCCGAGCGCGTTGAGGAGATTCGGATCCTCTGGGCGCGAGTGCAGCAGCTGCTCGAACGCCTGCACCGATTCGTGCGTGTGTCCAGCACGCTCGAGGAGCGTTGCCCGCTCGTACGCGAGCCGTGGTTCCTGCGGAAACCGCTGCAGCGCGGTCCCGAGGAACACGAGGCCGCCCGCCGCATCCCCATGGTCCGCGAGCAGATCGGCTTTCGCGAGCGCGACGTCGATCGCGGTCTCGGGGTGTGCGCTCTCGTAGCTGTCGAGCAGCTCGAGCGCCTGCCCGCGCTGGCCGCGATCGAGCAGGATACCGGCAGCGCGTTCGATCGCGGTGAGCGCGACCGGCGTATCGGTGAGCTGCCGGTAGTCGGTGAGCGCGCCGTCCTGATCGCCCGTGCGTGCGGCGATGTCACCAAGATAAAGGAGTGCCGACTCGTTCGCCTCGCCGCGATCGATGAGCTCGCGGAAGCGTCGCTTCGCATCGGTCATGTCGCCGCTCTCGAAAGCGATGAGCGCAAGCCGCCGATCGATCTCCCCGGGAGACGCCTCCGTCCGGCGCAGCCGCTCGAGCTCCTGGCGCGCTTCCTCGAGCCGGTCGAGCCCCGTGAGCACATCGGCGAGCTCGAACGTGCTTCCGGTGGGGTCGACTCGCATCGCGTCGCGCGCCGCGGCAATCGCCCCGGGACCATCCCCGTTGAGCATCCGCACGCGCGCGAGCAGGCGCCGAGCGGTACCGGACTCGCCGTCACGCTCGAGCAGTTGCTGGACGCGGAGTTCGGCGGCGTGGAAGTCGTACGCCTCGAGCGCAAGCGCGCCGAAGGCACCAATGACGAGCGGGGAGGCCGTGTGGGCATCGATGCTCTGACCGAGCGCCGCCAGCGTCGGGATGGCGCCGATCCCCGGATCGTCACTGAGCAGCTGTACGAGTGAGAGCGCATCCCGCTCCGGGCTGCGCCCGCTGCCCGCGACCAGCGGAGTGAGCGCTTGGTGCGCTGGCGGAATGCGGTAAAGCATCAGCGCCACGGTTCCGTAGACGAGCTCCGCATTGCGGTCGCCGGGGGCCACGGTACGCCAGCGTTCGGCGGCCTTCCACGCATCCGGGAGGTCGTGGCAGGCAAGCGAAACCTCGCTTGCGCGCCGCGCAAGCTCGGCGGCGCCGCGCTCCGCCGCAAGCGAGTATTCGTCGGAGGCGGCGCGGCAGTCGCCCTTTTGCAGGGCGACTTCCGCCATCACTGTGAGTGCGCTCGGATCAGGCTGGGGCTCGGGCGCCGCCGGCTCGCGAGGAGCGGTCTGGCAGCCGACGAGGAGCGCCGCCGCGGCGATGGTGATCGATCTGAACGGGGTCATGCGAGTCACTATAGAGCCTCTTTCGCCCCGATGCATGATCCCGGACAATTCGTGGCTTTTATGAAGGACTCCATTCGCCAGCGCCTCGATAGGATGAGCGACCGCTTCGAGGAGGTCGGTCGGCTTCTGGCCGACCCCGATACGGCGGGCCGCTCGGTTCAGTTTCGCGATCTCTCGAAGGAGTACGCGCGGCTCAAACCGATCGCGGACCGCTACGAGGATTTTCGCCGGCTCGAGGGCGACCTCGCGGCAGCGGACGATCTGCGCGCGGACTCCGACCCCTCGATGCGGGCGCTCGGAGAGGAAGAAGCCCTCGAGGCACGCCGCGCGCTCGATTCCGCGGGCGAGGAGCTGAAGCGGATGCTCGTACCGCGCGATCCGCGCGACGAGCGCAGCGTGTTCCTCGAAGTACGCGCCGGCACGGGAGGAGATGAGGCGGCGATCTTTGCCGGCGATCTGGTGCGCATGTACTCGCGCTATGCCGAATCGCAGCGCTTCACGGTCGAAGTCCTGAGCGAGAGCCTCGGCGAGCATGGCGGATACAAGGAGATCGTCACCCGCATCGCAGGTCCCGGGGCGTTCTCGCGGCTCAAATTCGAGTCAGGCACGCACCGGGTGCAGCGCGTGCCGGCGACCGAGGCCCAGGGGCGCATTCACACCTCGGCGTGCACCGTCGCGATTCTTCCGGAGCTCGACGAGGTGGACGAGATCGAGCTGAGTCCGGCCGAGCTGAGAATCGACACGTTCCGCTCCTCGGGCGCAGGCGGCCAGCACGTCAACAAAACCGAGTCCGCCGTGCGCATCACCCACCTGCCGACCGGGATCGTCGTCGAGTGTCAGGATGAGCGGTCCCAGCACAAGAACCGCTCGCGCGCCCTTTCGCTCCTCAGGGCGCGGCTGAAGGCGGCCGAGGAGGAGCGGATCGTGGCCGCGCAGGCCGAGTCGCGCCGGCTACAGGTCGGAAGCGGCGATCGTTCGGAACGGATCCGCACTTACAACTTTCCGCAGGGACGGGTGACCGATCATCGCATCAACCTCACCCTCTACAAGCTCGCCGAGATCATGGATGGGAAGCTCGACGAGCTGCTCGCCGCGCTCCAGCAGGAGTACCAGGCCGAGCAGCTCGCCACCGAGGGGCTGAGCTCCTGAGTCACCGCAGGGCGAACACGACTTGGCGCCAAATTATGTTGCATCGCCGCGACAGAGAAGATCTCTACAGCGTCAGTGGGAGGCACTCAAATGCCAACTGCCGGATATTGCGGTGCGCCGTTCTTCTGCTATCGTGCACGTCCAGAACGGACCTACTGCTTAATCACTCAAGGAAGAAATTCGGGGGAATTCGAGTCGCACGTGCACGCGCCCTCGAGGCGGTGCCGGGGGGTGTTGTGTGCCCGTGGGTTACGGGGCACCGCCGGACTCGCAGTGAACTTTGCCTTGCGGCACCGGATGAACCCCGCCCGCAGCA
>DASXNC010000441.1:0-4864 GCA_036495325.1 Steroidobacteraceae bacterium | reverse complement strand
TGGCGCGAGCGGATGCGCCGCGACGCGCCTCGGCGATGAGGAGTGTTCGCGCGTCGAGCCAATCGACGGGCAAGCCGGCGTGGCGAAGGTAGCGCGCGCCGAGATCGGTCGCCATGAGCTCGCCCGCTGCCATCACGCGCGCGCGGATGCGGTCACTCACTTCTCCGACGAGCGCGGCACCGGCTGCGATCTGGCCAAGCTCGGCAAAGTGCCGCTCGAGCTCCGGCCCCACCTCGATGCCGAGCTCCGCGGCGAGAGCTCGATGGCGCTCCTCGATTGCCGCCAGCACCTCGGCATGGCTACCCTGATGCGCCGCTGCGAGCAGTTTCTCGAGGCGATCGGTGATGCCCGTGATGGCCGAGTGCACGACGAGCACGCGGTCTCCGTCGGCGCGCCGTGCGGCGACCACTTGCGCAATGTTGCGCCAGTTCGCCGCGGACGAGACGCTCGTTCCGCCGAACTTGAGGACATTCCAGGAAGGATGTGCCGTGCGCGCCACGCGATGGTGCCTCGCTGCGTCGTCGAGCCGGGGGCCGGAGGCCGCCTGACGGAAAGCGGAGTCTCAGACCTCGTCGTCGAAGATGTCGCGCAAGTCCTTCTCGAGCTTCTTGTCGGCGAGAACCTCTTCGAGGCGGCTCCAAGCAGCCTTGCCGCGCTTGCCCTGGGTGCGGGCGCGTTTGTCGACGCGGTCGAGCAGACGGTCGTAGTCCGTGCCGTCCTCAGCGGGCGTCGAGAGGAACTCGTCGTCGATATCGAAGCCTTCGTTGTCGCGCTCTGCCATCGGTATTAGTCTGATTTTCCTTGCTGAATCAAGGAATTATCTCACCAGGCGGAGCCCGGCAGGAAGCGAACTATAACGGATTCCGCTCAACTGGCAAGGGGCTCGACCATACGAGCACAGGAGCTCCCCTTCCAACCCCGAGCGTGGCCGCCGCGCTGCCCTCCGCGAGAGCGATCTCGAGAGCATCGAAGGAGTTCACGAGAGCGACCAGCTCTCCTTGCCGGACCTCGCCATACGTGCGGCGGTACGGCACGACGCGACCGCCGATGGTCACGTGCGGGTCGCGAAGCGGCGCAAGCCGGCTCGAATCGATGTCGGTGATGAGATTGCCGAAATGATCGATCGTGACCACTCTCCCGCTCAGGGAATGACCCGCCTGAGCCGCAGAAGGCGTGCCCGGGCCATCCGGCAAGCCCCGCTCCTCCAGTGGGCTCTGTGTGAGACCCGAACGGCGCTTGCCGAGGTCCGACGGTGCGAGGCGCCCCGCCGCGAGCTCTGCGGCTACCGGCGCAAAGATGTCACGTCCGTGAAAAGTCGCGCTTACTGAGCGGATGCCGAGTGCCGAGAGTGTCGATGGGGCGAGCTCGGAGATTTCGGAATCGGCCGCGCGCGCCACGACGGGCGCGAGCAGGCCGTTGTCCGGCGCGATGAGGGCGTGGCCTCGCGTCGCGACGCAGACGATCGCCCGATCCGTTCCCACCCCCGGGTCGACGACCGCGACGTGCACCGTGCCCTCGGGAAAGTACTCGAAGCTGCGGGACAGCCAGAAACCCGCCTCGGCAGCAGCCTGCGGCGGAATGGCGTGGGTCAGATCGATCACGCGAGCGGCTGGGAATCTTTCGACGATGCGGCCCTTCATCACCCCGACGAAGGGATCCTCGAGTCCGAAATCAGTCGTGAGTGTCACGACCCCGCACGGCCGGAAGGCGCTCATGCTTCGATTATGACGCGCGCCGGGTCTCGGCGCGGGCTGAGCGGCACGGGGTGCGTGGCCGCTGCGGCCGGGGCCCGGCGACTACGCCTCGCCGCGTTCCGCGCAGGCGATGCACCGGTCGGTATAGGGCACAGCTTCGAGGCGCTGGGGCTCGATCTCCTCGCGGCATACGACGCACGTCGTATAGCGCCCGTCTGCGAGCCGCTGGAGCGCACCGTCGATCCGCTTGAGCTCGGCGTCTGCCGTCCGGCTGAGCGCGGTCAGGATTCCATTGCGCTCGCTCTCCCTCGAGACATCCCCGTAATCGGACGTCGAGAGGTCCGGCGGCTGTCTGAGTCCGGTATTGACACGAAGCTCGCGCGTCCGCAGCTCGTCGCGCCGTGCAATCAGGCGCTCCCGCATCGCTTCGGTATTCACGAATCGCTCCTATGAGCCCCGCGAGGCTCCATGCGGGCCGGAACGACGCAAAATGCGTGCCTTTTCGGCGCGGGGCGTCACCCTGCGCGGCGGCTCTCAGGCCGCGGCGCGCCGCGCGCCCGCGCTTTCGAACGCCGCCGAGAGCACATCGTCGATGCGTTCGGCCCAGACAAACTGCAGACGCTGCTTTGCGCTCTCGGGGATGTCGTCGAAATCCTGCCGATTGCGCGCAGGCAGAATCACCGTGCGAATGCCGGCGCGCGCCGCAGCCACCGTTTTTTCCTTGATCCCACCGACCGGTAGCACGAGTCCACGCAGGCTGATCTCGCCGGTCATCGCGACATCGCTGCGCACCGTGCGCCCCGAGAGGAGCGAGGCGAGAGAGGTGAAGATCGCGACTCCGGCGCTCGGACCGTCCTTCGGAATCGCGCCCGCCGGCACGTGCACGTGCAGGTCGATCTTGTCGAAGCCGCCCGCGTCGAATCCGAGCCGCTCGGCGTAACCCTTGACGAGCGTGACGGCCGCCTGCGCGCTCTCCTTCATCACCTCGCCCAGCTGGCCCGTAAGAATGAGGCGACCGTTGCCCGGCACCCGACTCGACTCGACGAAGAGGATGTCGCCGCCTACCGGCGTCCAGGCGAGTCCGGTGGCAACGCCCGGCACGCTCGTACGCATCGCGATCTCGCCGTGATGGCGGGGCGCACCGAGAATGCGCGCCACGTCCTCCGCGGACACGCTGGCGTGCTCGTCGCGGCCCGAGGCGATCCCGACCGCGATCGAGCGCAGCACGGAGCCGATCTGCCGCTCGAGGCTGCGGACGCCCGATTCGCGCGTGTAATCGTCGATGATGCGGCGCAGAGCCTCGTCCGAAATCTCCACACGCTCCGCGGTGAGGCCGTTCGCGCGCAGCTGCCGGGGCACGAGATAGCGACGCGCGATCTCGAGCTTCTCCTCCTCCGTGTAGCCCGTAAGCTCGATGATCTCCATCCGATCACGCACGGGCGCCGGCATGGAGTCGAGTACGTTCGCCGTGCACACGAAGAGCACCTTGCTCAGGTCGAAGGGCACGCCGAGATAGTTGTCGCGGAACGTGGAGTTCTGCTCCGGATCGAGCACCTCGAGGAGCGCCGAATACGGATCGCCGTGGAAGCCCGCGGAGAGCTTGTCCACCTCATCGAGCATCATCACGGGGTTGCGCGTGCCCGCACGACGGATTGCCTGGATGATGTTCCCCGGGAGCGCTCCGAGATAGGTGCGCCGGTGCCCGCGCATCTCCGCCTCGTCGTGCACGCCGCCGAGGCTCACGCGCACGAATTTCAGCCCGAGCGCGCGCGCGATGCTCTGGCCGAGCGAGGTCTTGCCGACTCCGGGCGGGCCCACGAAGCAGAGAATCGGGCTGCGTCCCTCCGGGTTGAGCTTGCGCACCGCGAGGAACTCGAGGATGCGCCGCTTCACCTTCTCGAGGCCGAAGTGATCGTGATCGAGCGTCTCGCGCGCGCGCTCGATGTCGAGATTCTCGGGATCGAGCTTCGACCAGGGCAGCGCGACGAGCCAGTCGAGATAGCCGCGCACCATCGAATGCTCGCCGCTCGCCTCCGGCATGCGCCGCAGCCGGCGCAGCTCGCGTTCGGCCTGCTCCTTCGCCTCCTGCGGCATGCCGGCTTTCTCGATCGCTGAGCCGAGCTCCTTCAACTCGTCCGAGGAGCCGCTCTCCTCCTCCTCCCCGAGCTCGCGGCGAATCTGGTGCAACTGCTCCCGGAGCACCGCCTCCTTCTGGCGCTCATTGAGCGCCTCGCGCGTCTTCTCGCCGATGTCGCGCGAGAGCTTCAGCACCTCGATGCGCTTGTTGAGCGCGCCGATGACCGCATCGAGCCGCGTGCCGAGATCAAGCGTCTCGAGGATTGCCTGCTTCTCGGAGGTCTTCACGTCCGTCACGCTGATCACGAGGTCTGCGAGCTGGCCGGGGGACTTCACGGACTGGATGGCGCTCACGAGCTCGGCTGGCGTCTGTGGCAACAGCTGCAACGCCTCGATCGAACGGTCGCGCAAGTACAGAGCGCGGGCCTCGACCTCGCGGCTCGTCGACTCCGGGTCGGGAAGCAGCTTCACGCGGGCTTTGAGATGCGGCGCGCCCTCGATGAACTCGAGAACTTCGAAGCGCTGCTCGCCCTGGCAGATCAGATGATGCACGCCGTCGGCGGCGGTCACGAAGCGCGCGATGCTCGCGACCGTTCCGATGCGATGCAGGTCGGCGGGACTCGGGTCCTCGACCGAAGGCTCCTTCTGAAGCAGAAAGCCGATGCGGCTTCGCGTGCGCACGGCCTCCTGCGCCGCCGCCGTCGAGCCGGGCCGGTTGACGGCGATGGGCAGAACGACGCCTGGGAACAGCACGATGTCCCGCACGGGCAGGATCAGCAGCTCTTGCGTCTCATCCGCCATCACCTAACTCCTTCGTCAGTCTGAGCGTGAGACACCCCTCGACGATATGGCGCTCGACGAGGGTGTAGTGGCCGCTCGCGAGTTCGAGCTGTCGTTCGAACCGCCCGTAGGGGATCTCCAGCCGCCGCACGCGCATCGTTCCGAGCTCGGGCGGCAGCGGCCGGTCCGCGCTCACGTTGAGCCCCGTCGGGCCGATTTCGACCACCACGGATTCGGGTGCGACCCCGGGCAGTGCGATGGACACGACGATCTCCGCCTCGCTCTCGAAGACGTCGATCGGCGGCTCCCAGAGC
>DASXNC010000440.1:0-3006 GCA_036495325.1 Steroidobacteraceae bacterium | reverse complement strand
CGACAAGGGCCGCCAGGGCGGCCGCCGCCCAAACCCAGCGACGCGCCCAGCCGAGCACGACCAGCTCGACGAGCCCCGCCGCGGCGTACTGCAGCCGGAAGTGCACTGCAAGATCGCCGACCCACCAGGAATCGGCGGTCGAGGCGAGAAGGGTCGAGCCAACCGTCACAATCACGAGAATCATTGTCGCGAGCGCGATGCGCCTCGCGGTCAGACGAACCATATCCGTTCCATCATTCCCTTTATGGCTTTCGGCGCCCATGCCGGCGGCCAGGCTCGATGATGACCGATTTCACAGAATCCTGCGGTTTTCCGCGACAACCGACCCCGCTCTGGCCCATCGTCGGAGCCAACCCCCGGGGGGCCTCCGGCCGCCCCGCACAGAGACTGCGCCGCCCGCCATGAACGCGAGACTGCTGATCGTCGATCGCGACGCGCGCTACCGCGAGTGGCTGCGGCATCACCTCGGCGTGCTGTGTCCCGAGGGGACTATCGCCACCTTTGACATGCAGGAACTCGATCGCAGCGCCGGATCGGTCACACGCAACGATTTCGATCTGCTGCTCCTTGCAGCGCCGTTCGGCGAGAGCCCCGACGACCCCCGCTCGGAGGGCCTCGAGCGCTTGCGCCAGCTCAGGGGCTGGCCGGCGATGCCGGCAATCGTCGCGATCGCCGAGGACGGGAACGAGCTCACGGCCGTCCGGGCGATCCAGCTCGGCGCCATCGACTATCTGCCGAAGCGCCTGCTCACGCCCGAGCGGCTGAGGACTGCGGTGCAGCTCGCTTTGCGTCGGCAGGAGCTGCGCGAAGCGGGACGCGAGGCGCTCAAGAGTTCCGAGCCATCTCCGGCGGCGGCAGCTTCCGAGAACTCAGGGGCCGACGACGACGCGGCGGCACTCGCGGGGATACTCGAGAGTACGGCGGGCGACGAGAGCGGCGAGAGCGACCAGAGCGGCGAGAGCGACGGGGGCGGCGAGAGCGCCGAGGCCGTCGGCATGCGCGATCCGATCCCCGGGTACACGATCCGCCGCACCATCGGAGAGTCGGAGAAGGCGATCGTCTATCTTGCGACGAGCACGGCGCTCGGCGCAGATGTCGCGCTCAAGGTGAGCCGCAGCGAGATCGAGAACGCGAGCGACCGCCAGATCTTTGCACGCGAGCACGCGGCACTGTCCGCGCTGCGCCATCCCGCCATCGTGAAAATCCACGAGTACGGCGTGCATCACGGGCGCGAGTATCTAGCGATGGAGTACTTCCCGCGCGGGGATCTGAAGGCCCGCCTGCAGCGCGGCATCCTCGAGCCTGACGTGCTCCGTTACGTCGAGCAGATCGCACGCGCGCTCGATGTCGTGCACACGGCCGGCATCTTCCACCGCGACTTGAAGCCGCCGAACGTGATGATGCGGCAGACCGATGAGGTCGTCCTCATCGATTTCGGGCTCGCGCGCAATTTGCAGGGGGAACTGCAGAGCACGCGCAAGGGCGTGCTGCGCGGCTCACCGTACTACATGAGCCCCGAGCAGGCGCTCGGCGAGAAGCTCGACGCGCGCACCGATCTGTACAGCCTCGGAATCATCTTTTACGAGATGCTGACCGGGAAGAAGCCCTACACGGGAACCACGGCGATCGAGGTGCTACAGCAGCACGTGAGCGCGCCGGCGCCCCGGCTGCCGCGGCAGCTCGAGCACCTGCAGTCGCTGCTCGACGGGCTCACGGCCAAATCGCCCGACGAGAGATTCGCGAACGCCGCGCAGGTGATCGAGGCGGTCTCCGGAATGCGGGCGCTGCGGGAGCCGAATAGCACCGCCGCGGCCTGAGCGCGCGGCGGCGCGATTGCTACTTGACCTCGGCTGCCGCGGGACGCGCGGACGCTGGGTTGACGATCTCCGAGCCGCGCACGCTCTCGTACCGGCGGCCGACCGCATAGGCGATCGGGAACCAGATCGCCGAAACCACCACGCCCAGTACCGCGAGCCCGCTGATGCCGTACGCCAGGACCGCGGAGGCTGCGGATGCGGCCAGCAGGTCGCCGCCGCGGTACACCACCGTGTCGATGACGTTCTTGGCCTTGTACTTGCTCTCCTGGTCGACGACTGTGAACAGCATCTCTCGCGCGGGCTTCGCCACGGCGTACTCCGCCACCCGGCGCACGACCTGGACGCCGCCGAGAATCATCAGCACCGGGGACAAGATCACGAGGACGAAAGCGAGCGCCATGATGATTGGATTGAGCAGCAGCCCGCTCGTCACACCGAAACGCTTGATGAGGCGGCCCGTGCCGAAGAGCTGGATGAGCACGGTGAGGCTGTTGGTTGCGAGGTCGATGGTCGCGAAGGCCTGCGTCCGCGCCGCGCGATTGGCGAATGAATGCCCGATGAGGTCGTTGAGCTGCACGTACACGACCGTCGAGACCGAGGTCATCACGAAGAGGAACAGTGCGATCAGCAGCAGGTAGCGCGAGCGGAAGAGCAGCGCAAATCCCTCGAAGGGATTGCGCCCGAGGCGATGATCGAGCGTCGTGCGCTGCGTGTCCGGCGACTCGGCGAGGAGCCTGCGTTTCTCTCCCGCGAGCAGGATGACGAGCACCGCTGTGAGTGCGAAGCCGGCCGCCGAGATCAGCATCAGCCCGTTGTTGCCGACGCGCTTGGCGAGGAAATCGACGACCGCGGGGCCGAGAATGTTGCCTGCAGTGCCGCCCGCCGCGATGAAGCCGAAGAGCCGCTTCGCCTGCTCGCGCGAGAACAGGTCGGCCATGAAGCTCCAGAACACCGACAGAATGACCAAGTTGAACGTGCTCACCCAGACGAAGAACCCCGCGGCGAGCCAGCGCTCCTGGTAATGGCCTCCCGAGAAGAGCAGGAAGAACGCGAGCACGCTCACGGCGACGATGCCGTAGATCCAGGGCAGGAATGCCGAGAGCCTCACGCGCGCCGAGAGCGTCGCGTAAAGCGGCGCGACGACAAGGCTCAGCAGGAAGGTCGCAAGGAAGAGCGAGGGCAGGTGCTT